>NZ_JBEPPW010000005.1:0-266467 GCF_040547525.1 Roseovarius sp. MBR-6
GGCATGGTCGAGGAGCGCATCGCCCGCGCCGCGAAGGGGATGGAGAACTACCGCCCCCGCGACTGATATTGCGGTCACAGAATGTGACCGCAAACCCGCGTGGCCCCTCTGTCACGGGGGGGCCGCGTCATGAACCGGTCCCTCCATAAACTGATCTTCGCCGCCTGCCGCCAGCTTGGCCTCGACGATGACGCCCGGCGGGATTTGCAGGTGAGCGTCACCGGCAAGGCGAGTTTGCGCGACATGAGCGATGGCGAGTTGAAGCTGGTGGTTAACCGGCTGAAGGAGGCCGGGTTCGAGGACAAACCCCGCAATCCGCGCCACAAGCCCGCGCCGCGTGCCGATCTGCGGATGATCCATGTGCTGTGGCGCAAGCTCGGGCAATCCGGCGCGCTGCGCGACCCCAGCCGGGCGGGGTTGAACAGGTTCATCCGCGCGCGGTTCGGCAAGGTCTGGGGCTCGGTGCCTGCCGATGTGGACATGCTGCGCGAGTGGAAGCTCATAGACGATGTCATCCAGGCGCTGAAATCGTGGGGCCAGCGCGCCGAAATCGATTTCGACTGGGAGGATCACGCGCGATGACCGAGATACGGAGCAAGACCGAAACGATGCTCATCGCGGCGCTGGTGGAAATCTGCCGCGCGGCACCCGCCCTATCCGAGGAGGCGGAGGAGATCAACGTCGCGGATCCGCATGGCGCGCGCTGCGTATGGCTCATGAAATACCGTGATTTGCAGCGCATCGCCCGCCGCTCCCTGCTAGATCTGGGGATCGAGGAATGAAAAAGCCCCGCCATCCTGTGACCGATCACGCCGTCCTGCGCTATCTGGAGCGGGTGGAGGGCGTCGATATCGAGGCGATCCGCTGCCGCATCGGCCACCTGGCGGATCGTGCCATCGAGATGGGTGCCAATGGCGTGGTGAGCGGGGGGTTCGTCTACCGGATCGACGGGGGTCATGTGGTCACGGTGCTGCGCCAAAGCCGGGCCGAGCGCGGCAAGGGCAAGGGGCGTCGCCGTGGAGCGTGAGCCGTCCTGGGTGGAGGAATTGCGCGCCGAGGTCGAGGCGGCCCCGGTCGAGCGGTTCCTTTTGCGCGCGGGCGGCATGCGGCTTTACGTGCCCCATGCGCCGCGCCCCGGCAGCCCGCTGATGGTGCTCGGGGGGCGGGATATTGCCAGATGGATATCGGCCCGCTACGCTGGCGAATATCTCGACGTGCCGTCGTGCCGGGCGCAGGCGCGCGACGGGCTGCGGCAGGCCCTGAGCGAGGCCTCCGAGACGCCGGTCAACGTGCTGGCCAACCGGTTCGGGGTATCCTGGCGCCGTGTCTTGCAGGTCAAGGCGGAGCTCGTGGCGGAAGAAGAGCCACCGCTTCTGCCCCTCATGCGAAGGGCTTCATCTGAATAAGCCGGGCCGCTCCCTCTATCCTGACCGGGAAAGGGGCCGCCCATGCAATCCGTCACGCAAATCGCCGAAGAGATCGTCGCCCGCGAGGGCGGTTTCGTCGATCACCCGAACGATCCCGGCGGGGCCACGAATTTCGGGGTCACCATCGGGACCATGCGCCGCCTTGGCATCGACCTCGATGGCAATGGCGTGGTGGATGTCCGCGACGTGAAGCGGCTCACGCGCGCGCAGGCGGTGGATATCTTCATCCGTTTCTACTGGGAATTGCCGGGGATCAACCGCCTGCCCGAGGCATTGCAGCCGAGCGTGTTCGACATGCAGGTCAATGCCGGGGCCAATGCCGTGAAAATCCTGCAAAGGCTGGTGACCGAGATGGGCTTTGCCGCGACGGCCGACGGGGCGATCGGCCCCAGCACGCTGCGGGCGGTGCAGGCGGCGCATGACGCGGCCCCCGATCACATCGCCGATGCCTATGCCATCGCGCGGCGCAATTACTACTTCCGGCTGGCCGACCGCAACCCGCGTCTGCGGGTGTTCGCCCGCGCGCGTTCCGGCGGCAAGGGCGGCTGGATCCGGCGCGCCGAGGAGTTCATGAGCCCGCGCTTCCGGATGACCGACGCGCAGTTCAGGGAGAGGGTGGCATCATGGGGTGGCTGAGCACGATTTTCGGGGCGGTCTTCGGCGGCGGGCGCAATGTCATCGCCGAAACGGCTGAAGTGTTTCGCCCCAATGCCGAGGCCGCCGACCGGCGCGGGGCCGAGGCGCAGGCGGCGGCGCTCGCGCAGATGGCCGCCGAGTTCGGCGGGGTGCAGGGGCCTTGGGGGCGGTTCGTCGATGGGCTCAACCGGCTGCCGCGCCCGATGATGGCCTTTGGCTGCATCTTCCTCTTTGCCTCGGCGATGCACGACCCGATCTGGTTCGCCGAGCGGATGCAGGGGCTGGTTTTGGTGCCCGAGCCGCTCTGGGCGCTGATGGGGGCGATTGTCGCCTTCTATTTCGGCGCGCGCGAATTTCACAAGTTTCGCGGGGTGTCGATGAAGAAGGAGGCCGCACGGATCATCGCGCAGGCCCCGGATGTGGCGCGCAATATCGAGACGCTGCGCGCGCTGCGGGCCGACAGCCCCGGTGCGGCCGATCCCGGCCCGGATGCCGAGACCACGCTGGCCGCTCTGGCCCCGACGGATAACCCGGCGATCGAGGACTGGAGGGCACGGGCATGAGGTGGCTAATCCTTTTGGCGGCGCTGAGTGCGCCCGCCCCGGCGCTGGCGCAGGCCTGCCTGCCCCGCGATGATCTGATCGAGATGCTGGAGGAAAGATATGCCGAGCACCTTCGAATGCAGGCACTGACCACGGGCGGGAGGCTCATCGAGATGTATCTGGCACAGTCGGGCAGCTGGACCATCGTGCTGGTGCGGCCCGACGGCATGGCTTGTCCGGTCTTGTCGGGCCAAGGCGTCGAGATGGTGCCGCTGGTCGAGGGTGATCCGGCGTGATCGACTGGGATCTCGTGATAAAGGCCCTGGGCCTGATCCTTCCTGTCGTCGCGGGCATCTACACCTATGTGGCGACCCGCCGAAAGGACGTTGATGCGGCGTTTCTGGCAACCAATGCCCGGATCGACCGGCAGGATGCGCGCATCATGCGGGTCGAGGACACAATTGGCGGGATGCCCGGCAAGGACGACATGCATTCGCTGCAACTGGAGCTGGTCAAGCAGACCGGCGCGATGAACGAAATGCGCGCGGTGATGTCGGGCAATGCCAAGATCATGGAGCGGCTGGAAATCATCGTCAGCCGCCACGAGGCGCATCTTCTGGACGGGAGCAAGAAATGAGCGATTACAAGGAGGCCCGCATCGCGCCGCTGATCCGCGCGCATGTGCTGCGGTTCCTGGAAGGCCGCAAGGATCATGAGAGCACGGCGGATATCCTCGTGACGGTGATCAATGGCACGCGTGACGGGCTCAGCGTCTATTACAGCGATGTGGTGGAGGAGCTGCGCTGGCTGGAGCGCAACGGCCATCTCACGTTGCAGGGGGGCGATTTCCTGATCGTGACGGCGACCGATCGCGGGCTGCGCATCGCGCGTGACGAGGATCGCGATGCAGGGATCGCCTATCCCAGTATGATCAAGGGGGCCTGAGCATGCCCCCGCGCCGCAAGGTCGATCTGCTGCCCGAGGAGCTGCGCGCGCGCATCAAGCAGGCGCTGCGCGAGCGGGGATTTGCAGGCTACGAGGAGCTGACCGCCGAGATCAACGACTGGCTGGAGGCGGCGGGGCTGGAAATCACCCTCGGCAAATCGGCGGTGCATTCCTTCGGGCAGGAATACCAGGAGTCCGTAAAGCTGCAGGACGAGGCCGGGAACTGGGCGCGCGACTGGATGTCCGAGAATGATATCTCGGAAGAGGCCGAGCGCCACCGTGTCCTGTTCAAGATGATGACGTCGGTCGCGTTCAAGGTGCTCAAGTCGCAGGTAATGAAAGACGGCGATAAGATCGACCCGCGCGAGCTGCATTTTCTGGGCCGGATGATGAAGGACGTGATGCAGAGCTCAGGGATCCGCGAGCAGCTCATGGTCAAGGAGCGCGAGCGCATCGCGGCGGAAGAGCGCGTGGCGGCCGTCAATGCGCTTGAGGCGCGGAGTGAAGAGTTGGGCCTGAGCCGCGGTGTTATCGACAAGCTCAGACGCGAATTTCTCGGTGTGCGAAAATGATCCGCGCCATACAGTTCACGGACCCGGAGGCGTTCCGGCGCGCGAGGCTGCCGGGCAGCTTTCATATCGACCTGACGCAGGGCGGGCCAAAATGCGCGACGTTCTGGTTTTTCTGCCCTTGCGGCTGCGCGGGGCCCAACCGGATTTCGGTCGGATTTTGTCACAAGCCCGCGCAGGAACCGTCGTGGTGCTGGAACGGTAAACTGAGCGAGCCGACGCTGACGCCTTCGGTCAATCAGGCCGTCTGCGGCTGGCACGGCTGGCTGCGCGACGGCTATTGGGAGGCCGCGTGATGGCCACCCCGGCTCAGATCGCCAACGACATGGCCGCACATGCCGCATGCTGGGCGAAGCGCGATCGTAACATCGGGCACCTGTGCCGGGATCTGGCGCGGGTGATCCGTGCCTATCTTGCGGGAGAGGCCGTGGATGGCCGGACATATTATGGCATCCAGAGAAGGTGCCTTGCTTATGAAGGACAAGAGAAGGACTTTCTTGTCAAAGGCTATCCCGACATCATCCGCGCGCGATGTGTGATGGAGCGCCTGCGCGCCGAGGCTGGTGTGTGATGGGCGACCGGGTTCCTTGCCTCTGCCCAGGTTGCCGCCGAAAAATCTCGGGCCGGGAGCTTTCAGGCCGTGGGCACAACGAATTCATCTGTGCGCGACACTGGTCGGTAGTGCCGCGCGATTTGAGGAGCAAACTCTCAAAGGTGCGGCGACTGATAAGGCGCGCCGAACGTAAAGGCAAAAACGATCACGTCATATCTGTCCTGCGGCGAGTTGAAGAACGCCGGTGGCAAGTATGCCGCGCCCGCGCCGTCGAAGAAGTCTTTTTCGGTTTGGGTGTGTGATGACCGACAGCACCGCCATTCTTACCCGTGACCCCGACGCCCCTCCCGAAGAGCTACCCCGCGGCTCGGAGATCCCCGAGAGCCTCGATCCGCTGGCCGATGGCATCCTTATGGCGCATCAGCGGTCGTGGCTCGAGGACGAGAGCGACCTGAAGCTTTGCGAGAAGGGCCGACGCACGGGCATCACGTTCGCGGAGATGCTGGACTGTGCGCTTATCGCCGCCGCTGCGCGTGGGGCGGGCGGTCAGAATTGTTTCTACATCGGCGACACAAAGGACAAGGGCCGTGAGGCCATCGGTTATGTGGCGCATTTCGCGCGCGTGATCGCCGGGGCGGCGCATCCCATCGAAGAGTTCCTTTTCGAGGATCAGCAGCCCGACGGCACCACCAAGTTCATCTCGGCCTACCGCGTGCGGTTCGCATCGGGCTTCCGGGTGGAGGCGCTGAGTTCTAACCCCGCCAACATCCGTGGTCTTCAAGGCACTGTGGTGATTGACGAAGCCGCGTTCCACAAGGATGTGCGCGAGGTGATAGACGCCGTCAACGCAATGCTGATCTGGGGAGGCAAGGTGCGGATCATCTCGACCCATAATGGTTATCTCAACCCATTTAATGAGCTCGTCCGCGAGGCGCGGGCGGGCAAGAATGGCTTTAAAGTGCACCGCTACACCTTCGGGGATGCCGTGAAAAATGGCTTGTATGAAAGGGTGTGTTTCATCAGGGGCTGGTCGTTCAGCGAGGAGGGGCAATCAGCGTGGGAAGATCGCATTCGTCTTTCCTATGGCGCGCGCGAGGCCAAGATGCGCCAGGAGCTAGATGCGGAGGCCGCCGAGATGGAGGGCGCGGCGCTGACGCGGGTGCAGATAGAAGCGTGTCAGGCACAGGGCATTCCTTTCCTGCGCTGGACACAGCCCGACAGCTTCAAGAACGCCGAGGAGGTTGTGCGCAAGGCCGCCGCCGTCACCTGGTGTGAAACCCACATTAAACCGGTCATTGAAAAGCTCGATCCCGACCGCATGCATTTCATGGGCGAGGACTTCGCGCGCTCAGGCGATGCCACCGATATAGTGATCATCGAACAGGGCGTCGATCTCGTTCGACGGACAAAGTTCATCGTGGAGTTGCGCAACATCCCGTTCGATCAGCAGCGTGACGTGCTATTTTGGCTGCTCGACAGGATCCCGCGCTTCATGAAGGGAGCGATGGACCGGACCGGCAATGGTGCCTACCTCGCAGAGGTCGCAACGCAGCGCTACGGTGAGCGGATCTGCGAGGTGGCTTTCTCGCGGCAATGGTATGAGATGGAAATGCCTCCGTATATCGAGGCGTTCTCTGATCGCACCATCTTGCTTCCTGCCCACGAAGATGTGCTTCGCGATCACCAGGCGCTGCAATACACCAATGGTGTTATCCGTGTTCCGGAGAACTTCCGCTTCAAGGGTTCAGATGGCCTGGACAGGCATGGAGACAGCGCCATCGCGGGCGCGCTTGCGTATTTTGCCAGCCGACAGGATTTCGGCGTGATCGAGCACCGCGCCACCGGCCCGCGTCCGGGCTTGACGATCGGGGATTTCACGGGCCCGATGGGCGGGCGGCGGATGGGCTTTGGCCGGGGCGGCGGCGGCATGGATTTCGGAGGGTTCGGAGATGGCTAACAAGACATCGACCATGCGGCTCAGATCGGTGCGGCTGCGCAACCCGATGGAGCTTGCCGGGATCGGAGGCGGGCGCGATATTACCCGGCCATGGATTGGCCCGCTACTGGAACCCACGGACCCGATCCTGCGCAGCCGTGGCGGCGGCAGCTTCGACATTTACAAGCCGATCCTGACCGATCCGCAGGTCAAATCGGTGATGACGCAGCGGATATCGGCGGTCACCAGCCGCGAGTGGGAGGTGGTGGCGGGTGATGAGAGCCGGTCGGCGCGGCGCGCGGCTGACTGGCTGCGCGACGAACTGAGTGCCATGAAATTCGACCGGCTGACCGAGAAGATGCTCTGGGGGCTTTTCTACGGCTATTCGGTTGCCGAGCAGATGTTTCGCCGGGACGGGCAGCTCTGGGGCTGGGAGGACATCCGCGTGCGCGACCGTGTTCGGTTCCGATTCGACGAGGAGTGTGGCCTGCGGCTCCTGACCATGTCCAACATGCTGGTGGGCGAGGAAATGCCGGGCGAGAAGTTCTGGGTGTTTTCGACCGGCGCGGATCACGATGACGAGCCTTACGGGCTTGGCCTTGCGCATTGGCTCTACTGGCCGGTTTGGTTCAAGCGCAACGGGTTGAAGCTCTGGCTCATAGCACTCGACAAGTTCGGGATGCCGACGGCGCGGGGCAAGTATCATTCGGGCGCGACCGAAGAGGATCAGAAGAAGCTTCTTGAGGCGGTCGTGGCGATCCGCTCGGAGGCCGGGATCATCATCCCCGAGGGCATGGATATCGAGCTTCTCTCGGCACCCTCGGGGGCCAGCACGCTCGATTACAAGGCGCTGCACGACACGATGGATGCCGCGATCTCCAAGATCGTGCTGTCGCAGACGATGACCACCGATGACGGGTCGAGCCGAAGCCAGGCCGAGGTGCATCAGGACGTGGCCGACGCGGTCAAGAAATCCGATGCCGATCTCGTGTGCCAGAGCTTCAACGAGGGGCCGGTGGCGCGTCTGTCGGAATTCAATTTCCCCGGCGTTGCCCCGCCGATGGTCTGGCGCAAGATGGACGATCCCGAGGACACCTCGGCGGCGGTGGACCGCGACAGCAAGCTGCACGCGATCGGCTGGCAGATGACAGAGGAGCGGGTGAAGGAAACGTATGGCGATGGCTATGAGCGCGTGGCCGCGCCGGTCACCGGGCCGGAGGGCGCGCCGAGCGCGTTTGCCGAGCACCGCCATGACAGCGCGCTCGATGACCTGGTCGATACCATCATCGAGGAAGGACACGCGGAAGAGGCGGCCGCGCCGCTCTTCGCCGATATCGCCGCCCTGCTGGCGGGGCTTGGCCCTGATGACACGCTTGCAGACCTGCGCGCGCGGCTCGATGCGTTGCGCGATCAGCCCGGCGACCCCAAGGCCATGACCGATCTCTTGACCGAGGCGAGCTTTGCCGCGCGGCTGGCAGGCGAGCTGGGCGCGGTGGTCGATGACGAGGAGGTGCCGGACGGACAGGACAGCCTGCCCGGTGCGGTGGCCCCGTGATCGACGCGCTTAAACGCCTGCGCCCCGAGGAGGCGCTCGCCTTTTTCCGCTCCAAGGGGCTCGCACCGCCAGATGCCCGGTTCGATTTCCGCGATATCTGGCGCAACGAACACGCCAGCAACTTCGTCGTGGCCAAGGCGATGCGCGACGAGGTGCTGGAGACGATCCGGGGTGCGCTCGATCGCGCGCTGGAGGGCGGCGGCACGCTGACCACGTTCATGGACGAGCTGGAGCCGGAGCTGAAGCGCCTCGGCTGGTGGGGCCGGGGCATGGAGCGCGATCCTCTGACCGGCGCGCTCAAGAATGTCCAGCTTGGCTCGCCGCGCCGCTTGCGGATCATCTTCGATGCCAACATGCGCGCCGCCCACGCCGCCGGGAAATGGGCACGGATCGAGCGGGTCAAGGATGCCTTCCCGTTCCTGCGCTATGTCCAGGTCCAGCGCGACACCAAGCGGCCCGAGCACGCGCGCTATCACGAGCTGATCCGCCCGGTCGATGATCCGGTGTGGGAGCGCATCTATCCGCCCAATGGCTGGCGTTGTGGATGCACGGTCCAGCAGCTCAGTCAGGCGATGATGGACCGCCGCGGGATGAGCGTGACCGAGGATTTCACACTGGAGGAGCGCGGCGTGCTCAACCGGCGCACCGGGCAGATCGAGCCGACGGCATTGGGTGTCGATCCCGCCTGGGACGGGAATCCCGGCAAGGCCTGGCTCGATCTGAGCGGGCGGCACGCCGATCTAAGCGGGGATGTGCCCGCGCCCCAGGCCGCTGCCGAATTAGGCTTTGCCAACCGCGCGCGGCTGATGGGGCTGGGCGACGGGCGCGCCCATATGGGCATCCTGCTGAGCGGCACAGCGCAGGAGGTTGACTGGCGCATCGCCGATGGCGTGCGCGCCAGCCCCGGCCCCGGCATCCGCCGCGCCGTCGCCTCGGGCGGGCCCGTCGCCATCGTCCAGAACCATCCCGGATCGCGGCCCTTCAGCGGCGGCGATCTGGAACTGGCACTGGCACCGGGCGTGGCGTCGATCCTGGGCGTGGGTCATGACGGATCACTCTTCCGGGTGCGGGCACGGCGCGCGGGCATCTCCGTCGCCGATCTGACGGCTGCGGCCGCCACGGCGCTGGAGCAGATCGGCACGGGCGACATCGCGGCCGGGGATCGCGAGGAGGTTCTGCGCTTGTCGGTTCTGCGCGCGCTCAATGAGGCGGGCGATATCGACTATCGCGAAAGCCTGAACTTGCAGGCACGCCTGCGCCGCGCGCGGCTGGGTGGCCTGCTCGGCGCGGTCACGGCTCGTCTGCGTGATCGTTTTTAGGGTAGTGTCAGGGGCGGTTTTCCAGCGAACAGGCCCGCCGGACGGGCATGCGCCCCACCCCCTGCCACGCAATGCGCCCGGAGAGCGCCATTAAATACCCATTTAATACCCCCCTCGGGTGTTTCGCGACCCTGAGGCCGCGCGAGGCGAGATCTCACTCCACGGGCCGCTCAGCGCCTCTGGGCGATGAAGGCTTGCCCGAGACCGGTGGGCGGGGATAGAGTGGCGGCACCGCACACAGCCCCGCGCCCGCATATCATGTGAAGTCCTTCATCTGACATGGCCCCGGTTCAGGCCCTAATGTCGGGCCATGACACAGCCGCTTCACATCTTCCGCGCCGGTCGCCACACCGCCATGTCGGGCCAGAGCCTTGAGTTCTCCGAGGCGCAGGTGTCGGCCATCGCCGCCGCCTATGACCCGAGCCTGCACGAGGCCCCGATCGTCATCGGCCACCCGAGGGCCGACGCCCCGGCCTATGGCTGGGTCAGGAGCCTGCGCGCCGAGGGGGCCGAACTTTTTGCCGAGCCCGCCCAGGTCGAGCCCGCCTTCGCCGAGATGGTGAGCGCGGGCCGCTTCAAGAAGATCAGCGCCAGCTTCTATCCCCCGAAGGCGGCGTCGAACCCGGCACCCGGCAGCTACTACCTCAAGCATGTCGGCTTCCTCGGTGCGCAGCCCCCGGCGATCAAGGGGCTGAAGGCCGCCGAGTTCGCCGATGACGGCGAGGCCGTGACCCTCGAGCTGGATTTCTCGGAGGCGGAAATCGCCGGAATTGCGTCAGCCGGGTTCGGCGGGCTGCGCAGGGTTGTCGCTGGCCTGCGCGACTGGCTGCTCGCCTCGCAAGGGCAGGAGGTGGCCGACCGGATCGTGCCCGCTCACGAGCTGGAGCACATCCGCACCACCGAAGAGTTCATGCGCAACCAGATCGAGCGGGCTGGCGGAGAGACTTCGGTGCCCGGCTTCGCCGAGACCGACCTCTCGCGCCGCCTCAATGCGCGTCTCGACGCGCGGGCAGAGGATGCCGCCGCGCGCGCGGCCCTGATCGACCGAATGGCCGTGGAGGCCGGGATCGCGCGCGGCACGGTCCTGCAAATCCTGCGCGGCGAGATCGCCACGCCCCCCGAAGAGCGGCTGCGCGGCTTCGCGCGGGTGCTTGGCCTCAACGCAGATGATCTGATCGGCCTCGTCGATCTGGCGGAACCCAAAGAAGGAGAGAGCGACATGTCCGGCACGGACAAACAGACCCTGGAGGAACGGCAGGCCGCGCTGGAGGCGCGCGAGGCCGAGATGGCGGCGAAAGAGGCGGCCTTCGCCGAGACCCGCGCCGCCGCCCGCCGCGCCGAGGATGCGGCGCTGCTCGACGCGCTGGCCAAGGATGGCCGGATCGCGCCGGGCCTCAAGCCCGAGATGGCGGCGTTCATGGAGGCGCTCGATGCCGAGGGCGAGGTGTCCTTCGCCGAAGGCAAGGCCGCAAGCCCGCGCGCCTGGTTCCGCGATCTGCTGTCCCGGCAGACCAAGCCGCTGATCGAGTTCAGCGAGCGCGCGGGCGGCGATACCGTCCCGCAGATCAAGACCCACAGCGACGTGACCGCCGCCGCGAACCTGCTCGTGAAACAGGCCGAGGCCGAGGGCCGCGCGCTCAGCTTCGCGGAAGCGGTGCGCGAGGTCGCAGACACGATGGAGAGCGACAATGCCTAACCCCGGACCTTTCATCAAATCCTACCGCGCCGAGGTGGCCATCACGGGCCGCAGCGTGGTCAAGTTCGGCGCGTCGGGCGGCGTCGTGCCCTCTGTGGCGGCCACCGACCGCGCCATCGGCATCACCGATCAGCTCGACGCGGCCCCCGGCGACATGGTCGACGTGATCATGTCCGGCTCGGCCGAGCTCAAGCTCGGTGGTGCTGTCGCGGCGGGCCAGTCGGTGCGCGGAGGCACGGGCGGCGAGGGCGTCGCGGCCGCCAGCGGCGCGGGCAACGTGGCCGTGGGTTTCGCACTCGCGGGCGGCGTGGCCGGTGACATCATCGACGTGGCCATCGCCCGTCACTCCGTGACCTGATCCTGAAGGAGCCCTTCCATGAGCACCCCCACCCCCTTTGTCGTCGATCCGGTCCTGACCGCGATTGCCGTCAACTACCGCAACCCGGATGTTGCCTTCATCGCCGATCAGGTGATGCCGCGCGTGCCGGTCATGTCGCCTGAGTTCAAGTGGACGTATTTCCCGCCCGATCAGATGTTCACGGTGCCCGACACCGAGGTGGGCCGCAAGGGTGTGGTCCAACAGGTCGAGTTCACCGGCGAGGAGCGGACATCCTCGGTCAAGGATTACGGCCTCGACGATGTTATCCCCCAGCGCGATATCGACACCGCGCGCACCCTTCGCGCCGCGGGCAACTCTGCCTTCGATCCTGAGGCCCGCGCGGTCGAGGGGCTGGCGCATCTCTTGCTGCTCGACCGTGAAAAGCGCGTCGCGGCGATGGCACAGGACGCGGCCAATTACGACGCCGACAAGAGGGTTGTCCTGTCGGGGGTGGGCAAGTTCACCGATCCCGCCTCCGACCCGATCGGCGTGATCTCGGCGGCGCTCGATGCGACCTTCATCATGCGGCCCAACGTGGCGGCGATGGGGCGCACGGCCTGGACGGCGCTCTCGACGCATCCCGATATCATCAAGGCGATCAACCGCACCTCGGGCGACAAGGGCCGCGCCAGCCGCGAGGCGGTGGCGGAGCTCTTCGAGCTGAACGAAATCCTCGTCGGCGACAGCTATGTCAACGCCGCGCGCAAGGGTCAGACGGCCTCGTTCGAGCGGGTCTGGGGCGGCAATATCGCGCTCATCCACCGCAATACGCAGGCCGGGCCGGATGGGGCCTCGCCCGCCTGGGGCTGGACCGCGCAGTTCGACGGCCGCGTCTCGGGGCGGTTCTTCGATCCCAAGGTAGGCCTGAAGGGCGCGACCACGCTGCGCGTCGGCGAGCAGGTCCGCGAGGTCATCGCGGCCCCGGCCACCGGCTATCTGATCGAGGGGGCGGTGTGATGAGCTATCGCATCTTGCGCACGGTGATTGCCGCCGCCCGGCTGGAGGCCGGGACCGAGGCCGGGGCCGAGGAGATCGGCACCCCCGAGGATATCGCCCGGTTGACCGAATTGGGCGCGATCGAGGAGGTGGGCGACGATGCGCCCGCGCCCTCCGATCTGCCCGAACTCGACGACGCTCTGCGCGTGGCGCTGATCGGGGCGATCAATGCCCTGCCCAAAGATGCCTTCGACCAGGGCGGCAAGCCCAAGGTCAAGGCGCTGGAGGCGGCGCTGCCCGAGCACAAGGACCGGATCACCGCCGCTCTGCGCGATCTGATCTGGGACGAGATGAAGGCCGCCGCCGACGCGGCCTCCTGAGAACAACCCTCCGTGCAGGGAGAGCCGCCGCCTATCAGGCGTGACAGCCGGGAGAGACCGGCACCGATTTGCAAGGAGGCCAGACAACATGCCCGACACGATCCCGAGCACCGATGACGCCCGCGTGGCCAACAGCCCCGTCCGCCACGCTTACCGCGTGCTGAGCGAGGCCGAAAAGGCACAGATGGCGGCGATCAAGGATCTGGGAGAAGCCTTTCTCGACGCGCTTGCCCCGCATCAGGGCCGCGAGTTCGCCATCGCGCGCACCAAGATCGAAGAGGCGGTGATGTGGGCGGTCAAGGGGATCACGGCCTGATGCCCTATCTCGTGGCCCAGGACATGATCGACCGGTTTGGCGAGGCGCGGCTGGCCGAGCTGACCACGCGTGACGGCCCTGTCACCGGCATCGACGGCGCGGCGCTGCAAACCGCCATCGACGATGCGATCTCAGAAGTCGAAAGCTACGTCTCGGGGCTCTACGATGTCACGAACCCGCCGCGCGTGCTGACCGTCCATGCCGCCGCCATCGCCTGGTATCGCCTGCTGGGCGACCGCGCGCCAGTGGTCGAGGGGGCCAAGGCCAGCCACGATCACGCGCTCGCCTTTCTGCGCCGCGCCCGTGCGGGCGAGGTGTCGCTGGGCGACGAGACCCCCGCAGATACCGCGCCGGGCCAATCGGTCGCACCACGCGTCGCGGGGCCGGAGGCCACGTTCACGCGCGACAGCCTGAAGGGCTTCTGAGATGGTCACGATGACCCTCTCGCTCGACGATGCGCGCCTGGACGCGGCACTCGGCGAGGCGCTGCGCCTGGCGGGTGACATGACGCCGCTGATGGACCAGATCGGCACGGTGATCGAAACTTCCGTCAACGCGCGGTTCGAGACTTCCACCGGCCCCGGTGGCGAGGCATGGCCCGTTTCGCATCGCGCGCGGGAAAACGGCGGCAGGACACTGGTGGACAGCACCCGGCTGCGAGACAGTATCACGCGCGAGGCCGGGCCGCGCTCGGTCGAGGTGGGCACCAACGTGCCCTATGCCGCCACCCACCAGTTCGGCGCGTTCATCGAGCCGCTGGACAAGAGCGACGCGGCGGCCAAGCTCGCGTTCTTCCTGCCCAACGGCCAGTTCATCATGGTCGATCAGGTCGAGATCCCGGCGCGGCCCTTTCTGGGCTTCGACGCGGGCGACGAGGCCGATATCGCGGCTACGGTCGAGGCCTATTTCGGCGAGGCGTTCCAATGAGCGCGCCGGTCATGCAGCTCGCCCCGATCATCGCCCGGATCGAGGCGGCGGGGCTTTATCGCTCGGTCGCGGGGGCGCGGGACATGGCGCGCGCGGCGCGCGAGGGCGCTGTGGGCAGCCCCATCGCCTTTGTCATGCCCGGATCGGAGGAGCCGCGCCCATCGGGCGTGGCAGGCGGCGTGCAGCACAGCGCGGTCACGGCGCGGTTCATGGTCATCACGCTGGCCGAGGACCTGCGCCGCGATGCGGGCGGGCGGGCGCTGAGCCAGCTCGAGGAGGTCCGCGCGCAGCTTCTGCCGCTGCTGGAAGGCTGGGGGCCGGACTATGCCAGCGGCCCGGTCGCGCATCAGCGCGGCCAGCTTGTCACCGGCCCGCTGCGCGGCGGGTTGATCGGCTGGCAGGACGATTTCACGCTCCGCTTCCGGCGGCGCATCACCACAGGAGCCTGACATGGGTATCGATTTCGACACGCGGTTTCTGATCGCCAAACTGCAAGCCTCGGCGGGCGTCGCCGCCGATTATGCCGGGTCCGACCTGATCCCGGCGCTGGAGCTGACGCATCGCCCGCTGGAGGCGGACCGCCAGAGCCGGGACCTCGTCGACGGCAATCCCGGAGCGACCGGCGCGGATTTCCTTGCGCGCCCGCGCGTCCGGGTGACCGCCGCACTCGAGGCGTCCGCCGCGACCGCCCTTGGTTCTGCGCCGTTCTGGGGTGGCATGGCGCAGGCCTGCGGGCTGGCCCAGACGCTGAGTGCCGGGGCCTCGGCGGCCTACACGCCGCGCCAAGACGACGCCGCCCTCTGGGCCACGCTGGTGGGCGGCTTTGGCGGCAGCCAGGGCGCGCCGGGCTCGGCGCGTGATTTCCTGCAAGAGGCCGTGGACGCCACCGGCACGATCGGCTTTCAGGCCAGCGACGGGGACATTCCGCGCCTCAATTTCGAGATGACCGCGCTTTACGGCGCGCCGGTGGCGCGCGATGCCATCGCCGCCGCCTCGCCGCTCGATATCGGCCCGCTCGGGCAGGCGGGCTATCGCGAGGCCGATCACGTCAGCCACGCCAACACCACCTTCACCTTTGCCGGTCAGCCTCTGGTGCTGCGCGAGATGACGATGCAGGACGAGACGCCGGTCATTCACAACGACCGGCCCAATGACCTGAGCACCCGGCGCGGGCGCAGACGTTATACCGGGCGGATGGTGGTGACCGCGCCCCCGCTTGGATCGCTCGACTATTTCGCGCGCTCCATCGACGGGACCGAGCAGGCGCTGCTCTTCCGCAACGGCCCGGCGGGCAACCGGTTCGAGTTCCGCGCCGACCGGGTGCAGGCCTTCCTCACTGACCTGGGCGAGCAGGATAACGAGGTCACCGCGACCTTCGACCTGCTCTACCTTCGTGATGCCGCCACCAACGAGTTCAGGATGACCGCGCAATGACCACGTTCCGCTTCAACCCCCGACCAACTACCTGGGTGAATGTCAGCCTCAGAGTGCCCACCGAACGCGGTATCGAGGTTCAGAACTTCCGCGCGAAGTTCCTCATCCCGCCCCTGAAGGAACGCGAGGAGATTTTCGCCCTCGGCGATGCGGCGTGGATCGGCAAGGTCTGGCTGGACTGGGAGGGCATTGCGGATGTGGACGGCAAGCCGATCCCGTTCAGCGAGGCGCTGCGCACTGAGCTGGTCGAATTCGAATACATCCTCTTTGCCATCTCGGAGGCATTCTCGAAAGCCATGATCGGGATCGAGGCAAAAAACTGATCAGGGCGGCGCGCGCGATCCTGCAAAGGCCCGCGCGCGCCGCCGGACAGGACAGGTTCCGCGCCGAACTGGACGCGTTCGGTCTGACCAAGTCACAGATCGAGGCGATGCTGGTGCAGGCGGGCAAGGATGACCGGGAGAGGGGTATCGAGGTGTTTGCATGGCTCGCCACGCCGGTTCAATGGTTTCTCGCCATGGGCACGCAGTGGCGTCGCGATGGTGACGGCCGCGTGGCGGGGCTCGATTACGGCGCGGGCAAGGTGACGGCCGAGCTTGCGGGGCTGGATGTCGGCCCCGATGATTTCGCGCATCTCCAGATCATCGAACAGGCGGTGCTCGAAGATCTGCGCAATCGCCGAACGCGTCGACCGGTGGGCTTGCGGGGAATGCGGCCATGATGCAGGTCTCGGCAAAGCTGACCGCCGACGAAAAGGAAATGGTCGCCGCGCTGCGCCGCGCGCGCGACGAGATGGAAAAGGTGCGTGGCAGCACGCGCGCCACCGGGCAGAGCGCGCGCGACGCGGCCACCGGCACGGGTCAGCTGACCCGCGCGCAACAGACCGGCGCAGCGGCCACCGCGCGGGCGCGGATCGAAGCCGAGCGCAGCACCCGCGCGCAGGCAGCATCGACGCAGGCGAGCGACCGGCTGCGCCTGGCGAAGTCGCGGACCCGGACCGAGACGGTCCGCGCCACGGCTGCGACACAGGCGTTTTCAGGCGCCATGTCCAATGCCGCCGCCAGCGCGGCACTGATCAACGGGCCGCTGGGCGGGGTTGCCTCGCGTTTCTCGACCGTCGCCAGCCTGTCGGGGCGCATGAACCTGGCACTTGTCGGATCCGTCGTGGGCGTGAGCGCGCTCAGCCTTGCTGCCACCCGCGCCATTCGCAGCTTTGCCGATTACGAGCGCCAGCAGCTCACGCTCCAGGGGGCGCTGAACGCCACCGGATTTGCCGCCGGCCGCACCGCCGATCAGATCAATGCCACCGCGCGCCGCATCGCGGTGGATACGCTCGCCTCCTCGCGCGAAGTGCGCGCGGCCGCCACCGCCCTGCTGACCTTCCGCTCGGTCGCGGGAGAGACGTTCGACCGAACGCTGGAATTGAGCCAGGACCTTGCCGCAAGCGGTTTCGGCACGCTCGAGGGCAACGCGGTCCAGCTTGGCAAGGCGCTCGAGGATCCGCTGACAGGGCTCACCGCGCTGACGCGCGTCGGCGTCAGTTTCTCGCCGGTGCAGAAGGAGCTGATCCGTAACTTCGCCGAGACCGGGCGGCTGGCGGAAGCGCAGAAAGTCATCCTCGAAGGTGTGGCAGCGCAGGTGGCGGGCACCGGTGCCGCCGCGGGCGGGGGCCTCGCCGGGGGGTTCGACCTGCTCAGCGAGAACATGACCCGCTTCTTCGAGATCATCGGCGAAAATCTGAACAACGGCTCGCGCTTTTCCGAAGTTCTCGCTCTGGTCGGGCAGGGTGTGGGGCAGATCAACGATCTGCTGGATGCCGCGGTCACCGATACCGACCGCAGCCGCGAGATTGTGGGCGAGAATGAGCGGCTCCTTGAATTGCTCAATGAGCGCCAGCGGGTTCTCGACCAGCTTGAGCAGGCGCGGGGCCAGGGGGATGCGGGGCTTGAGCTCAGCCTGTCGAACATCTTGCGCTTTGTCGATCAGCGGGTGGCAACGAGCGAGGCCGCGCTGGAGCGGCTGACAGGTGTCGCGCGCGCCTCTGCCGACGAACAGGCGGATGTCGCGCGCAAATCGGCCGAGGCACAGGCACAGATTGCCAAAGAGCGGGTGGACAGCGTTTTCTCGGAGCTGGACCGCGAGATCGAAGAGGTCAGGCGCAGCGAACTGGCGAACGCGCAGCGCGCGGCGCAGCTCAAGGCGGGTGTTGCCGCCGACAGCGAGGCGGGCGCGGCCATCGCGGCGCGGGTGGCCGAACTGTTCGCCGAAAGGGAGGCATCCGAAGCGGCAGCGCGCGCCACAGACGAGCGCAGACAGGCCGGGGCGCGGGCGCGCGAGGCGGTCGAGGACCTGCTGGGCAGCCTGCGCGGCGAGATCGAGGTGATGCGCTCCGCCGACCCGGTGATGCGCGAGATGATCCGCCTGCGCGGCGAGCTTGCCGGGGCCACCGATGACGAGCGCGCGGCAATCGAGGGCCTGATCGCGGTCAAGCGGGTCGAGGCGGCACTGGGCGACAGCCGCACCGAGATCGACCGGCTGCGCGACCGTGTGGCCGGCGCGCGCGACCGCGCCACCGCCGAGGCGCGGTTTGGCAATGGGCCAGCGCGCGGGGCGGAGCGCGAGGCGTTCCTGCTCGCCGCCTCCGAGGAGCGCCGCCTGCGCGCGGCGGGGCTGGAGGGCGCGGAGCTGCAGGCGGCCGTCTCGCGCATCCGGGCCGAGGCCGAGGCGGCGCTTGCCAGCGCGCCGGATGCGTTTTTCGGCACAGGCGAGCGCGAGCGCGGCGGCGCGGCGGCGGGACGGGTCAGGGAAGAGGTCGATATCGTTTCGAAGGTGTTCGAGGAGTTCGGTCAGCGGTTCGGCGGCACGATGGAATTCCAGCAGCGCCAGATCGAGGACTGGCGCGCCACAACCATCGCGCAGCTTCGGGCGGCCGGTTTCGGGCACGAGCGCTATGCCGAGATGGTCAACGATATCGCGCGCGACAGGCTCAAGGAGGCCTACGAGCAGGATCTGCAAAACCGCGATGACTGGCAGGCCGGGATCGAGCGAGGTCTGAACGATGTCTTCGGCGCGCAGATCACCATGGCCGAGGTCGCCGAGGAAACCGTCAAGGCGACGTTTTCCGGGATGGAGGATGCCTTTGTCAGCCTCGCCAAAACCGGCAAGCTCGAGACCGCCGACATGGTGGATTTTGTTCTGCGCCAGCTCTTCCGGCTCGGGGCCGCCGCCGCGGCGGGGAACCTGTCATCGGCAGGTGGTGGGATATTCGGAAACATTTTCGGCGGGCTGTTCAACGGTCTTTTTTCCGGCCCCGCCCCTGGTTCCACGGCGAGCATTCTGCACGAGGGGGGGATAGCCGGTGTGGATGGGTCAACCCGCCTTGTCAGCCCGACAGTCTTCGCGGGCGCACGGCGGCTGCATATCGGCGGGCTGGCGGGCAATGAGGTGCCCGCCATTCTCGAGGATGACGAGCGGGTGATGACGCTGGCCCAGCAACAGGCAACCGCCGCCACGATCCGGGGTCTGGCGCGGCTTTCCACGGCACCGCGCGGACCGTCGGCGGGTGGCACCGGCCAGGTCGCGCTCAATCTCAGCGTCAACGTGGTCGGGGCGGAGGGCGAGCCGCGCGTCGAGAGCCGTCAGAATGGCGATCAGATTGAGCTCGATATCATCTTCAACGAGGTCGAGGGGCGGCTCGGCCGCAATATCGCGCAGGGTCGCGGCCTGGCCCCCGTGATCGGCCAGCGGTTCAACATCAGAGGGGGACTATAATGGCCCTTCAATGGCCCTTGCCGGACCGGTTCAAACCGCAATTCGACAGCTGGCAGTTCCAGATGCCGTCGGTCACGCGGCGCATCGAGTTCGAGGATGGCGAGGACCGCGTCCGGCGCACGGCGCATTTCCGCCCCATCCGGCAGCGCTTCAATCTTGATATCCACCGTTCTGACCTCGCGGTGCTGCGGCGGTGGTTCTACGAGGATATCGACGGCGGGCGGCTGTGGTTCGAGATGCAGGCCCTGATTGATGATCACTACCAGACTGTCGAGGCGCGCATCATCGATCAGGGCGAGGATGCCTGGACCGGTCGACTGATCGGAGATTTCGAATATCGCATCTCTCTCGACATCGAAATCCGCCGCCTGCCGCGCCTCGATGACGCGCGGTATTTCGCGCGACAGGGAGAGCGCTGATGCCGCATCCGTCGATCATTGCCAGCTATGCCTATGCCACCGACGATATCGAAATCGCGACGGTCGAGGTGCGCCACCCCGAGATCATCGATCCCGGCACCGGACTGGAAGGGGCCATCCGGCTGGCGAGCGTCTTCGCCCCGCCTTCCGCCATCGAGGAGGAGCCGTTTTTCGAGGCACGGCTGGAGGCCGACGCCCCCCTGAACCCCGGCGCGATCGTGTCCTTCAACCGCGCGCCCATCGAGATCGTGCGGCCCGAGAAGACCTCGCTCGGGGTGCCTCTGGCGCGGTTCCGCTTCTCGAATGTCGATGCGCGGATCACGCGCGCCCTCATCACGGCGTCCAAGGGCACGGTCCCGGTGCAGATTACCCTGCGCGCCTTCACCATGGCCACGCGGCTGGCCGGTCAGCCGGAGGTGCTGACGGGTCTCGAATTGGTCGATCCCCGGATAACCGGCTCAGGCGTCGAGGTCACGGCCCGCGCTCCGGATGTGATCAACACGCCCTTTCACATGGAATTCTACGATGCCCGCTTCCCGCTACTCGGTCTCTGATATTGCCGCTCTGATCGGCACGCCCTGGCGGGCGGGAGCGGTCGGCCCCGATGCCTATGACTGCTGGTCAGGCGCGGGCATGGTGCAGGAGCGCTTCTTTGGCCGCTCGCTGCCCGGTCTCGGGCCGGACCGGCGCAAATCCATCACTGGTGCGCGCATGGCATGGCGGCGCGCCGAGCGGCCACGTGACGGCGATCTTATCGAGATGCGGCGGATGGGGCGCGCCAACCATGTCGGCGTCTGGATCGGGGGGTGCGTGCTGCATTGCCAGCGCGGCGCGGGGTTTGTCTATGACCGCCCCGACGCGATCCGGCTGATGGGCTGGCAGATGCGCGTCTGGACGCCGGGTCCCGCCGTGCGGGCCAAGCGCCGCCGCACGGCCGAGTGCGCGCTTTACGTGCCGGGGATCGATCTCTGGATGAGCGACGATGCCAGCCCCGAGGCATTGATTGCCGCACATCGCGCCGTGTCGATCGAGGCGCGAACCGGCGAGACCCTGGCGGATGTGATCGCGCGGGCCGGGCTGTCCGGGGAGTGCATCGCGGTTTTCCTGCGCGATGCGAATGATGCCAGTGCCATCGATTGGCCCGATGGCGATGATCCCGATGAGTTGGATGACGCCCTGCGCGCGCTCGGCGCGGTCCGGCCAGAACACTGGGCCCAGACCAGGATAGGGCGCGGTCAGCGGTTGGTGATCACGCAGGTGCCGCAGGGTGGCGGCGGGTCGAACCCGCTGCGTTTGGTGCTCCAGATCGCGATCCTCGCGGCGGCGGCGTTCGCCGCGCCCCTTCTTGCGCCGGGTCTGGTGTCGGCTTTCGGTCTCACACAGGCAGCGGCGGGCGGTCTCGCGTTCGGTGCTCTCAACTTCGCAGGGAACCTTATCCTCAACACGATCCTGCCGCCGCCCAGCCCGCGCGGCCTGAGCGGCTTTGCCGAGGATGTCTCGCCCACCTTCTCGGCCCGCGCCCAATCCTCGATCGCGCGCCCCGGCGCGCCGATCCCGATCCAGTTCGGACGCCACATTCACCAGCTTGACGATGTCAGCCCACCTTTTGTGCGCTTCGAGAACAATACGCAGATCGTCTATCAGCTTCTGGCGCTTGGTATCGGGCAGCACCTCCTGGAAGAAGTGCGCCTGGGCGAGACCACGGTCTGGCGTGACGGGGCCCTGACCGGCAACCTGCCCGGCGTCTCGGTCGAGCACATCCTTGCCGGTCAGCCGGTCACGCTCATGGACGAGGCCGTGTTCACCCAAGGCGACGTGAGCGGGCTCACGCTTGCGCCCGACGAGGTGCTGGGATGGCACAGCGCCGTGCCCCCCGGCAAGAAGGCGGTGGCGGTCGAGATCGATATCGCCTTCCAGCAGCTTGTGACCATCGACAATCAGGGTAACAACCAGAGCCGCACCGTCGAGCTTCTGGTCGAGGCGCAGATGATCGACGATGACGACACGCCCCTGGGCGGCGAGATCGTGCTCGACACGCTGTCCTTCACCGGGGCCACGCGCTCGGCGCTGAGATCCTCGCATCGGTGGTTCGTGACCGACGGGCGCTGGCGCGTGCGGATCAAGCGCCTGACACCGGCGGGGGATGATCAGACCTTCGACGATGCAATCTGGGCGGGTCTCAAAGGGATCCTGCCCGGCGGGCGGACCTGGGCGGGGCTCGAGCTTCTGGCCGTGCGGGTCGAGGTGGGCGAGGCCTTTGCCGCGCAATCGGCGCGGCAGGTGAGCGCGGTCAAGACACGGATGTTGCCGGTCTGGGATGGCACCGGGTGGAGTGCGCCGCAGCCCACGCGCGAGATTGCCTGGGCGGTGGCCGATATGGCGCGCATGCATGGCCGTCTTGATGATCTGGACATGGACGATCTCCTGGCGCTTCACGCGACATGGGGTGCGCGCGGCGACCGGTTCGATACCGTCATGGATCAGCGCCTGTCCCTCTGGGAGGCGCTTCAGGGCGCGCTGCGTGCCGGGCGCGCCCAACCCGATCAGCTTGGCCGCAGCATCCGCATCTGGCGCGACGCGCCGCAGCCCATTCCCCGTCAGCTCTTCAGCGAACACAATATCCGGCGCGGCAGCCTGACGATCCGGCCGCGCCTGCCGGTGAGCGAACGCCCCGAGCGCCTCGTCGCCGAGTTCATGGACGAGCGCACATGGCGTCCGGCCGAGATCGCGGTCGGTGCCATCTCGGGGCGCGAGCGGCGGGAGCGGTATTTCGGGATGACGAACCGCGACCATATCCTGCGCGAGGTCGGGCATGATTTCCGCGCCTCGCGCTATCGATCCGTCGAGGTCAGTTTCGAGGTCGAGCTGGAAAACCGCCTCCTGCGACGCGGAGATCCGATCGCCCTCTCGCACCGGGAACTGACGGGGGGCGTGTCGGTGCAGATCGAGGAGTGGAACGGGCTTACCCTCCGGCTGGGCCGCGCGGTGGGGCCGTTCGAGGCAGGCGTCCCCTTGCTCATGAGCCTTGCGGCCCCCGATGGCGGCGTTCTGGGGCCATTCGGGATCAACCCGGCCGTTCCGGATGCGCCTTTTGAGGCGGTCAGCGTTACCCAGGCCGAAATGGACCGGCTGATTTCCGATCACGGCGCGGACCCGCGCGACTGGATCGCGCGCTCGCCCGCGCGGGACGAGGCAATCCGCGCGATCATCGGCCCCGGCGCGGAGTTGCAGATGCGGCTGATCGTGCAGGAAGTGGCCGAAGAGCGCGGCGGATTTGCCGCAATCACGGGCGTCGATGACGACTCGCGCGCGCATGACGTGGCCGTTGATCCGACCGGATCGCTGGAAGGGCTGATATCGGTTCTGGCATTCAAGACAGAGGGAGCGCAAGGCGATGCGCTGTTGGTGAAAGTGCGGGGCGATTTGACCTCAGTCTCGGGCGATCCGGAAAATCCCGTTTCCTTTATATACGAGACGAGCACCGATGGCGGGTTGTTGTGGCAGACACAGTCGCAGACTGGCCCGAACCTCTTCGTGCCTTGGCCGAGTGGCCTGACCGATATCCGCGTGGCCATCCGCGTGGGCGACGTGCGCGGTCCCTGGGTGGTGGTTCAGGCCCCCGGCACCGGGACATTGCCTGCCCCGACGGGGTTTGCGGAAGTTGTGCCCGGAACCTTTGCACTGGGGCGGATCCATGTTGAGGCGAATCCGGTTGCGGATGCCTCCAGCTATCGTTTTGAGCTGTTGGATGGCAGCGGCGATCTCATGGCCGTGCTTTTCCGTGCTTCTCCGGAACTCGATCTTGATGCCACAGCCCTCGCCTCTCTCGGGGCGCTCTCGCGTGAGACCGAGATTGCCCTGATGGCGGTGGGCGGCGACGGGAGCAATGGTGCCGCCGCAACGCTTTCGCTGCCGGTCCCGCCGCCACCCGGGGTGGCCACCAATGTGGTCCTTAACGCCGGGCGCTTCATGACATGGCAGGCAACAGCACCCATTCCAACCCGGTGGCGGATCGAGTGGCCAAATGGCAGCCACGAGACCGAGGCGGCCGAGTTTGACCGGGCACTCTCGGCCTTCTCGAACACGCTGGAAATTTTCGGCCTGGATGCGTTCGGTCCGGGCGCCCCTCTCGCCCTTGACTTCACGCCACCGGGCGGAGGTGGCGATAAATGACTGCCCTGCTTCACCTGATTTCACCGCCCCGCAAGGGCTAGACTGTCACCAGAACGCGAGGAGCGCAGATGATCCAGACGGCCACAATAACAGGGGTGTTCTTCGCGCCCGGCGGTGCCCCGGTCACAAACGCGGATGTGTTCATCATCCCCAAGCAGAAGTTCATCACCTCGACCGCGGGCGCACCCTTGGTGCCGCGCCCGTTGGTGGGGTTGGCCACGGATGCAACAGGACAGATCGGTTGGCTGGATGGCACCACCTTCACCCCCGGTGTTGCCCTCTCAATCGGTCAATACTCCCTTTCCGTCCGCAAGGCCGACATCACGCATAACGGGGTGCTGACGATCGACGCTGATATGGTTGCGGCGGGCACGGTTTCTCTCTCCGACGCGCTACAGCCCGCTCCCGAGCCCGAGCTTGTCTCGACGGCGACCCGCGCCCGTGAAGAGGCTGTAGCGGCACTCGCCGCCGTGACGGATGTCGCGGATCAGATCGCCGCCGATGTGCAGACGATAAGCGACTTCCAACCAACCATGGTGGTCATCGTAGACGAAACCCCGACCACCGTGACTTTCGAATTCCAATCGTCGCCGTGACGAGCAAGAGGACGCGACCATGATATCGACCACCCAAATGAGCCTCGGCCCGGCCTGGACCATTCCCAACTCGATCGTTGGCGCGGCGGGCGGGACTGCGGTTCTTGTCACAAATACCGGCTCGGGCCTTGTGTTCTATGTCCTCACTTCGGGCACGGCGCTGCCGGTGGTGCCGGTCGATGCCGGGCACCGCCTGTTCCCGTTCGGGCGCGTCGCGGATCCGACGTTCTCGCTGGAGATCCGCGAGGGCGAGCGCCTGTTTCTCGCCGCAGCCGAAGCCGGGGCGACCGTCACTGTCACGGTCGGGGAGTCGTGATGGCCCTGCACTCCAGCCGCCTCAGCCGAATCAGACTTTCGCGCGCCCTTGTTCCTCGCCGCGCGCCGCTGCCGATGCGCCTGACTATCGATCCGGGGACAGGCGACGTGATCCTGGACTATGGGGCCGATCTGCCACTGACGGTGGATATGTTCGTCACACAGGGTGCCAGCACCGTAACCCTTTCGCTCGAACCGCCGACATTCGTCGGTGACGTTTCCTCTCCCTATCCCTCGACCATCGTGGAGGTGGCATAATGCCCCAAGTCACTCTTTTGAAAGCCGAAGCGGTACCGCAGATCATCGCGGACACCCTTGCTTCCGACGAACTCTCCCGGCGGGTGCTCAGCAGCACTGCCCTTGCCCTCGTCCTCGCCAGCCAGCCCTCCGAGCCGTCCCTTGTGCTGGACTTCGCGCGCGGCGGATATGGCACCGGCTACCGGGCCGGGATCAACGCTGTGGAGACGTTCACCAGTTCCATGACCTTCACCCGTGCCAGCACGGCGACCTATTGGGGCGCGGATGGCCTCCTGAAAACCGCCGCGATTGATGCGCCGCGTCTGGATCACGACCCGGTCACGGGCGCGGCGCGGGGGCTGCTGATCGAGGGGGTGAGCACGAACGAGCTTGCCCGAAGCGCGGATTTTGCGGATTCCGTGTGGTCGAAAACCGGGAGTGGAACCGGCCTGATACCGGTGGTGACTGCGGATCAGGGCATCGCGCCGGATGGGACGATGACGGCAGACCGGGTGCAACTTGCCCTCGCGGGTGGTGTCAGCACGGCTGACAGATCGCAACTGTCACAAACCGCAAGTCCGGCGACGGGGGACACCACGTATACCGCGTCGGTATGGGTCAAAAGTTTCGATGGCGGAACATATGCCGTCTCCCTGACCATAAATGGCGTCGGGGCCGCTGTCACCGGTATCGGCCCGGACTGGACGCGTGTCTGGACCTCGCTTCTTGTTCCGGACGGCACCGCGCCTCAGATGCGACTTACCCTGCGCGGCAATCTGGGCGTCAGCGACAGCGCGGACCTCCTTGTGTGGGGCGCGCAGTTGGAGAAGGGCGCGGTTGCCACCAGTTACATCCCGACCGGGGCCTCCCCTGTCACGCGCGCAGCGGATATTGCGCGGGCGAACAACACATCATGGCTCAACCCGGCGGGCGGCACGATCCTGATCGAGGCGGAAACGCCCGTCATCTCTGCCCTCACCGCCTTTTTCGAACTTCATGATGGGGGCACCACAAACCGTGTGCTGATGCGGAGCGGCGGCGTCGCGACTGCGCAAGTGTTCGCGGGCGGCACCACTTCGGCAAGCCTCGCTGTGCCAAGCGCCACGCCCAATGTGGTCACGAGGCGCGCGATTGCGTGGGCAGAGAATGACTTTGCCGCCACCGCCGATGGTGGGACCGCTTTGACCGACAGCGTCGGGGCCTTGCCGACCGGAATGAACCAGTTGTGGATCGGTATGCGCAACGATGTCGGTCAGTATCCGCTTGGTGGCCACATCCGGCGGCTGATCCATTATCCCGCCCGCCTCACCAACGCCCAGCTACAGGAGATCACGGCATGAGACAGATGATCGACGGCATCATCCATATCGCGGACGTGCCCGCGCTGGTAGCCTTCTTCGCGCAGCACGCGCCCGAGAAGCTCGACGAGGATGGGCAAAGCATCACCGGCTTCACGCGCACGCCCACGGTCGTCAATGGCACGGCGGCGCTCACCTATGTGCGGGTCACGCCCGAGGAGGAAGCGGCATTCCCGGCCATGCCCGGTGTCACGGTGCTGGCGCGGGCGAACTATGCCGGGGCGGGCACGGCGGATGCGGTCTACGGCGCGCTCTCCGCCGACCCGGACGCGCTGGCGCTCTACGATGCGGTCTATGACCGCGCGCCGGTCACGCTGCCGGATGGCGAAACCTACACCCCGCCCGAGCGGTTCGGGTCGATGGCATGAGCGCGGTCGAGATCGCGGTCTGGATCGCCTTTGCCCTCGCGCAGCTTGGCGACGTGCTGAGCACGCGGGCGTTTCTCAAGCGCGGGATCGCCGAGGCGCACCCGCTCTGGCGCTGGATGCAGGAGAGGCTTGGCAGATGGTGGTGGGTGCCACGCATCCTCGCCGCTGTCGGCATCGCGGCATGCCTGCATTGGTGGTCAGGTTCGATCCTGCCCGTTGCCGTTATCGCGGCGGGCATCTGGGGCGTGGTGGGTTGGAACCTGTGGCAGATCAAGAGGGCATTATAGGCGTGTTTAACGCCCCGTTTTGCGAAAATTGGATGCTACAATATAGACTGTAATTTACTTCGGAATAGATCGTCACGCTACAGCCATCCTCGTGTCGGCGTGGTATCGGCAGGTGGATATCAAGCACCTGCGCCGCGCCATGCTCGACGGCGGCATGCAGACCGCCGTGGTCATGCTATTGGTCGCGGCCTCGGTGCTTATGGGCGGGTTTCTGACCCGTGCGCAGATCCCGCAGCAACTGGCCCAAGGCATCCTCAGCATCACAGATCAGCAATGGGCGATCCTGCTGATCCTCAACTTCTTTTTCCTCGTCATCGGCTTTTTCCTGCATTCGGCGGCGGCGATCATCCTCGTGATCCCGATCGTCATGCCGCTGATCACGGCGGCGGGCATCGACCCGGTGCATTTCGGCCTTGTCGTCACGCTGAACCTTGCGATTGGGCAACAGACACCGCCGGTCGCCTCGGTGCTGATCACCGCCTGCGCGGTGGCGCGGGCCAATATCTGGGAAGTGTCCAAGGTCAATATCTGGTTCATCATGGTGCTTCTCGCGGTGCTCATGCTCTGCACCTATGTTCCTGCCGTGCCGCTGTTCCTTGTCGAATATTTCTACCGCTGAAAGGGTGCCGATGACCGAAATCCTGTCGCAGGTCCGGGGCACAACCCTCTGGATCACCTTCAACCGGCCTCAGGCGCGCAATGCGCTGACGTTTGAGATGTATGAGGGGCTGGCGCGTCTGTGTCGTGAGGTGCCCACTGATGGCAGTATCCGCGCGGTGGTTCTCCATGGCGCCGGCGGCAAGGCGTTTGCGGCGGGCACCGACATGACCCAATTCCGCGCCTTTGACAAACCGCAGGACGCACTCGATTACGAGGCGCGGATCGAGCGCGTTCTGGAGGCGGTCGAGCGGTGCCCGCTGCCCACCGTGGCGGCGATAAACGGTGCCTGCACTGGCGGAGGGGCGGCGATTGCCGGGGTCTGCGACATCCGCATTGCCGCCGCCAACCTCAAGTTCGGATTTCCCATTGCCCGCACGCTCGGCAATTGCCTGTCTGCGGCCAATCTGGCGCGGCTCGCGTCGTTGATGGGTGCGGGCCGCGTGCGCGAGATGATCTTTACCGCCCGCCTGATCGGTGCCGACGAGGCGCAGGGCTGCGGCCTTGTCTCCGAGGTGCTGGAGGATGAGACCGCCCTGATGACCCGCGCCGGGGACTTGGCCGAGACGCTGGGCCAGATGGCCCCCCTGACCCTGCGCGCCACCAAGGAGGCGCTGCGCCGCGTCGGTGCCGCCACCCGTGTCGCGGATGCCGACCTGATCGAGATGTGTTACATGAGCCGCGATTTCCGCCACGGGATGGAGGCGTTTCTGGCCAAGCGGAAACCCGAGTGGAGCGGCACATGAGCGGCACCGGCCCCCTTGCCGGACTGAAGGTGATCGAGCTTGCGCATATCATGGCCGGGCCTGTCTGTGGCCTGATGCTGGCCGATATGGGGGCGGATGTGATCAAGGTGGAAAAGCCCGATGGCGATGACAGCCGCCGCTTTGTGCCCCCCGCGATCAAGGGCGAATCCGCCGCCTACATGATGATGAACCGCAACAAGCGGGGCCTCGCGCTCGACCTCAAGAAACCGGAGGCCGTCAAGGCGCTCCATCACCTTCTGGCGACCGCCGATGTCGTGATCGAGAATTACCGCATGGGCACGATGGAGCGGCTCGGCCTGGGCTACGAGACGCTGCGCGCGCTCAATCCCCGCCTGATCTATTGCGAGATATCGGGCTTTGGCCGCACGGGCCCCTATGCCGAACGGGGCGGGTTCGATCTCATCGCGCAGGGCATGTCGGGCCTCATGTCGATCACCGGCGAGGGGCCGGGACGGCCCCCGGTCAAGACCGGCGCGCCGGTCTCGGACATCACTGCCGGGATTCTAGCGGCTATGGGCGTGTCGGCGGCCTATGCGCGGGTGTTGCAGACCGGGGAAGGGCAGAAGGTCGATACCTCGCTTTTCGAGGCGGCGATCACGCAGACCTATTGGCAATCGGCGATTGCCTTCGCCACCGGCGTGGCCCCCGGCCCGATGGGTTCGGCGCATCCCCTCAATGGCCCCTATCAGGCGTTTCAGACGGCGGATGGCTGGATCAATGTGGGGGCTGCCAACCAACGCAACTGGCTGCGCTTCCTCGACGTGATCGGTGCGCCGGACCTGAACGACGACCCGCGCTTTGCCACCAACCACGACCGGATGCTGCACCTGAACGAGCTTGAAGCGATTCTCAACACCTATCTGCGCCAGCAACCCTCGGCGGTCTGGCTGGCGCGGATGGAGGCGGCGAGGCTGCCCGCCGGGCCGGTGCTGGATATATTGGAGATGCAGGCCGACCCGCAGGCCCATGCCCGCGACATGATCCTTGACGTGGATCACCCCGTGGCGGGCCGGGTCCAGACGCTGGGCCATCCGGTCAAGTTCAGCGAAACGCCCGCCCATATCCACCGCCCCGCGCCGATTCTGGGGCAACACAGCCGCGAGGTGCTTCAAGAGGCGGGCTATGCGGCGGCGGAGGTCGAGGCGATGATCGCCTCCGGCGCGGTGATCGCGTCATGATCGATCCGCTCGCCGAGGCGCTGATCACGGCGTGGGGGGGTGGCCCGAAACTGCCGGAAACGGCAGGAGAGGGGCTGACACGGGCGCGCATCCTCGCGGTGCAGGAAGAGGTTGCCGCGCGCCTTGGCCCGGTGGGTGGCTTCAAGGTGGCCTGCCCGCCCGGTGCGCCCATCGTCATCGCCCCGATCATGGTCCGCGACATTCACCAGAGCCCCGCCGTGATCGCCTGTGCGGCGGCCGAGGAGGTCGGCATCGAGCTTGAATACGCCTTCCGCCTGATCGCCGCGCCGCCCGCACCCGACGCCCCGGATTTCGAATCCCGCCTGAAGGACGCGGTCGAGCTTCTGCCCGTGTTCGAACTGGTTCAAAGCCGCCTGGCTGATCCGAAGGGGGCAAGTGCGGGGCTCAGGATGCTTGACAATCAACTCAATGGCGCTGTCGTGCTCGGTGCGCCGCTGCGCGCGTGGCACAGCGTCGATGTCACCCGCGCTGACGCCTGGCTGCGCCTCGGCTCCGAGACGCTGCTTGACGGCGCGGCGCAGGTGCCGGGCGGCGACGCCTTCGCCACGCTCTGCGCGCTTGCGCGCGCGCTGGGCGGGCATTGCGGCGGGCTTCGGGAAGGCCATGTCGTCATCACCGGCTCGCTCAACGGGCTGCCATGGCGGTATCCACCGATGTCGGCCCAAGGCCGCATAGCCGGGCTTGGCGATGTGGCGCTGCGGATCGAGACCTGAGCGAAGCCTTGCACGGGGCTCACTCGCCCGTGCGGAACACCATTTCGCGGCCCGTTTCCGTGGACAGGATCATCACCGGGCCGATCACCTCCACAAGGGTCATGTCGTCAAGCGCGCCGAGGAACAGCGCTTCGGCCTCCAGTTGCGGGCAGGCGCTGTCGCCGACGGTGATCGCTTCGGCATGAAACCACGGATAAGGGGCGGTCTGGCGGGCGGTGAAGCGGTTGCAGGGGGTTTCGCCCGCAATGGTGCCTTCTTCGGGAAACCACAGGCGAACACCCGCGTTGAATGGCACGTCGTCGATCGTGGCGAGGTGCCAGATACCCTCCGCCCCGCCGTGCCCTGTCACGGTTTCGTCCTTGCAATACCCCAGGATCGCCAGAGCCGGGATGAGCAGGAGCACACGCATCCGGCTACCTGAGTGCCAGCACAAGATCGACAAGCGATCCGATGGCGTCGTCGTCGTTGGGGGTCGGCAGGCTCCGAATGCCGATGACGGCGGCGTAGAGAATGCGGGCCATCTCGGGATTGCCGATGCCGCACTCGGCCAGACGGTTCGCCAGATGGGCGAGACGCGCGGCATCCACCGTGCGGATGGTGCTGGCCGCCTGCGCATCGGTCGCGGCCCAGGCGCGGATATGGCGTTCGGGCGGGAGCGGGTTCGCGAAATGCTGGGCGGCGGCCCGTAAACGGGCAGCAGGTGCGCCATCGGCCTCTGCGGTATCGAGATCGGCCAGCGCCAGCGCTTGCCAGCGCGCAAGCAGCGCGGCGGCAAAGGCCGGCACATCTTCGAAATGCCAGTAGAACGAGCCTTTGGTCGTGCCGATGCGCCGTGCGAGCGGTTCGGCCCCGAGCGCGGCGGGCCCCGCCTCGGCAAGCGCCTCCAGTCCGGCGGCAAGCCAGTCATCGGGGGTAAGGCGTGGGCGCGGCACGGGCGGCATGCCGATCACCTAAGCTGCGGGGGACCGGGACGCAAGAGAAGGTGCGGGCGCGGGCGGGGCGACACCGATGTCACAAAAGTTTTGCGATTCTGTCGCATGTCCTTCGCTCTACTCGCCTACGGAACGCGCAAACCATGGGGGTTCTCACGTGCTGAAGATCGAAGCGTTGACCAAGTCATTTGGTCAAAACATCGCGGTGGACAAGGTAACCGTCGCGGTGGAGCGGCCCGCCATGATCGGGATCATCGGGCGGTCGGGCGCGGGCAAATCCACGCTGTTGCGGATGCTGAACCGGCTGACCGATGCGACCTCGGGACAGATCATCTTTGAAGGGCAGGACGTGACCGCGCTCAAGGGCGGTGAGAAGCGCGCCTGGCAGTCGCAATGCGCGATGATCTTTCAGCAGTTCAACCTCGTGCCGCGGATGGATGTGGTCTCGAACGTGCTGCATGGCACGCTCAACCGCCGCTCGACGCTTGCGACGATGTTCAACCTCTATCCCGAAGCGGATATTCACCGCGCCATCGAGATTCTCGACCGTCTGGGCATTGCCGATCATGCGCCGAAACGCGCTGAGGCGCTCAGTGGCGGCCAGCAACAGCGCGTGGCCATCGCCCGCGCACTGATGCAGGACCCGAAGATCATTCTGGCCGACGAGCCGATTGCCAGTCTTGACCCGATGAACGCGCAGATCGTCATGGATACGCTGCGGCGCATCCACGAGGAGGACGGGCGCATGGTGATCGCCAACCTGCACACGCTGGATACCGCGCGGCGCTATTGTGACCGGGTGATCGGGATGCTGGCGGGCCGCGTGGTCTTTGACGGAAGCCCCGAGCAACTGACCACCGGCGTGGCGCGCGATATTTACGGGGCCGATGCGAGCTTTTCCGAAGACGCCACATCGACCGCCATCGAAACGCTGGATCGTGGCAACCAGCGCGCGCTGCGCGAGGCCGAGGCCGCGATCTGACGACCCTGCCCGCCGGGGGATGGCGGGCCATGACCCCAACCGGAGAGAGATCCATGAAGAAACTGATTGCTGCCATCGTGGCGACCACGGCCCTTGTCAGCCCCGTGCTGGCGCAGGAGAAGATCGAAGAATTCCGTATCGGTATCCTGGGTGGAGAGAATGCGCAGGACCGGATGACCTCGAACGAGTGCTACCGCGCCAAGATCGAGACCCTGCTGGGTGTGCCGGTCAAGCTGTTCACCCCAGCCGATTATGATGGCGTGATCCAGGGCCTGCTGGGTGGCACGCTCGACATGGCTTGGTTGGGCGCGTCGGCCTATGCCAAGATCTATCTGACCGACCCCGAAGCAGTTGAGCCGATCATGGTCAAGACCAACATGGATGGCTCTTACGGCTATTATTCCATCGGGTTCGCCCGCAAGGACAGTGGCATTGCCGCGCTTGAGGATGTCAAGGGCAAGTCCTTCGGGTTCGGCGATCCCAACTCGACCTCGGGCTACCTGATCCCGGCGATCGAGATTCCGGCCCTGACCGGTGCCAGCATGGAATCCGGCGATTATTTCGGCGAGGTGAAGTTCACCGGCGGGCACGAGCAGACCATCGTTGCTGTGGCCAATGGCGATGTCGATGCCGGTGTGACCTGGGCCGATGGCATGGGCGCGTGGGAAGATGGCTACAACTCGGGTGCGCTGCGCAAGGCCGCCGATGCGGGCCTTGTGGACATGAACCAGCTTGTCGAGATCTGGCGCTCCAAGCCTATCCCCGAAGGTCCCGTCGTGCTGCGCAAGGCGCTACCCGAGCGCGTCAAGCTGGATGTTACCACGCTCACGGCCTCGCTGCCCTATATGGATGCCGAGTGTGCCTACAACGTCATGGCCGGTGAAGCGCTCGGCTTTCAGCCGATCAACCACGACGCCTACCTCTCGATCATCGAGGCGCGCAAGTCGCAGATGTGATCATGTGACATGATCTTGGGCCGGGCCTTCCGCAGTGGGGGTCCGGCCTTGACGTATCGGGGGACAGGATGAGCGATCTGAGTGCAACGACCCGTATCGGCCAGGTGCAAGCCGCCTATATGGAGATGACCCGGCGCAAGCGCATCTATGGCGGCGTGATGCTGATCGTGTTCATTGCGCTCATGGTGTCGGGGTTTCGCCTGGCCGATGGGCGCAATGCCGGGGGCTTCTGGAACGGGATTGGCAATATATTCCAGTTTCCCGGCGAGGTGCTGGCCGAGGCGGGCGAGAAGGTCGCCAACTTGCCGGGCCTGATGTGGAAATTCCTGCCCTCGCTGATCGAGACGATCAACATCGCCGCCGCCTCGACGCTTTTGGGGGCGATGATTGCCATTGTGCTGTCGCTTCTGTCGACGCGCGGGTTGGCGAAATGGCCGCGTCTGGTAGGGCTCTTCCGGCGCGTCATGGATATCCTGCGCGCCTTCCCCGAGATCGTGATCGCGCTGGTGCTGATCTTTATCCTCGGCGGCGGGCCGGTGCCCGCGATGATCGCCATCGCGCTGCACACGGCCGGGGCGCTGGGCAAGCTCTTCTCGGAGGTGAACGAGAATGCCAGCCTGAAACCGGTCGAGGGGCTGCAATCGGTCGGTGCCACATGGGGCCAGCGGATGTGGCTGGGGGTGATGCCGCAGGTCGCGCCCAATTACCTCAGCTATGCGCTGCTGCGCTTCGAGATCAATATCCGCGCCTCGGCGATCCTCGGTTTCGTCGGATCGGGCGGGATCGGGTATGATCTGAAGAACGCCTTTAGCTGGGGTCAGGGGCGCTATGACGAGGTGGCAGCGATCTTTCTGCTGCTTTTCGGCGCGATTGTGTTCTTCGACCAGATATCGAGCCGCTACCGCAACAAGCTTATCGGGGAGGGCATGGCATGAGCCTGGCCGAGACGACGACCGGCAGCGCGTTCGACGCGATTGGCCATTTGCGGCGCAAGCGGCTCTTCGCGCTGGCGGTGCCGGTGGTGATCATTGCCTATTTCACGTATATCTTTTTCGCTTTCGATATTCCGGGGCTGGCGGATCGGGCACGGATGGACAATGCGCGCATCCTCATCGCCGACAGCTACAGCTACAAGACCCATGTCACGCGCGACAACCGCAATGGTGGCTTTACCGTTGCCGTGGAGGGCGAAGCCAAGGGCACCTGGCCAGCGGGCCAAGGCCCCGATTGGGTGCGCTTCGAGGGCGCGGATGCGGTGCGCGTGGCACTGCGCAACGGGCATGACTTGGTGATCGACGGTCCCAGCCTGCGCTACGACGTGCCGGGTTATGGCCTCATCACGGCAGATGTGTCGCCGCGCGAGGGCGTGGTGCTCGACCTGCCCACCGAGACGGTGCCCGACTGGATCAGCGTCAGTAATGCGCGCGTCGACATCACCACCGAGGGCGGGCGGGTGACGATCACCAAGGCGCGCATCGAGGTCATGCGCTATCAATTCGGCTGGGAGCTGTTCTGGTTCACGCTCGACAGCCCGTTCCACGGCAAGAGCTTTGGCGAGCTTGTGGGCCTCGCGCTCTCGGGCGAGCAGGTGGTGCCGGGGAAAAGCAACCTCGCGGCCATGGTCCACGATGTCTGGACGAACAGCATGTGGCGGCATGGCGATGTGCTCTGGGCGATCTTCGAGACCATCCTGATGGCCTTTCTCGGCACGATGGGCGCGGCCATGGTGGCGCTGACCTTGGCGTTTGCCGCCGCGCGCAATTTCTCGCCGCTGATGGTGGTGCGCGGCGCGGTGCGGCGGGTGTTCGATTTCCTGCGCGGGGTCGATGCGCTGATCTGGACGATCATCCTGTCGCGCGCCTTTGGTCCCGGCCCGCTGACCGGGGCGCTGGCGATCCTGATCACCGATACCGGCACGTTCGGCAAGCTCTTCTCGGAGGCGCTGGAAAACGTCGACGAAAAGCAGATCGAAGGCATCGCCTCGACCGGGGCGAAGCCCCTGCAGCGTTACCGTTTCGGGGTGATACCGCAGATCATGCCGGTGCTGTTGAGCCAGGTGCTCTATTATCTCGAATCCAACACCCGTAGCGCCACGGTGATCGGGGCGATCACCGGTGGGGGCATCGGGCTTCTGCTGACACAGGCGATCATCACCCAGAAGGACTGGGAAGAGGTGAGCTATTACATCGTTCTCATCCTGCTCATGGTGATGATCATGGATACCGTCTCCGGCTGGCTGCGGCGGCGGCTCATCGCCTCGGACGACAGCGGACGCTGAGGCCGCGCGATCTGAGTATTTGAGGAACAGTGAAGCGGGGCGGAGGGGCCCCGCGCCCGGGACCGCAGGCCGATTGCGCCCCGGGCCTTCAGACCTTATAGCCGATTTGAACCCGCAGGCGCGGGGCACGCATGGCGTTGTCGGCGGGATCTGGACCCGGGGGCCGGGCAGAGACATCTTCGGCCGATACCGGGTTGGGCCAGGACGAACAAGGACGATCGGCAAAATGCCGACACTGGGGGAAGACGGGACATGGCGCATATCATCGTGGTGGGCAACGAAAAGGGCGGTGCCGGGAAATCAACGGTGTCGATGCATCTGGCGACCGCGCTGGCACGGCTTGGTCACCGGGTGAGCGCGCTCGATCTTGACCTGCGGCAGCGCAGCTTTGGCCGCTATGCGGACAATCGCGCACGCTTCCTCGCCAAGGAGGGGCTGGATCTGCCCGGTCCGCGGCTTGTAGACCTGCCCGAGGTCGCCGCCGAGGCGCTCAAGCCAGGGGAAAACCTCTATGATCGCCGCCTTGCCATGGCCGTGGCCGGGGCCGAACCCGAGAGCGATTTCATCGTCATCGACTGCCCCGGCTCTCACACAAGGCTGAGCCAGGTGGCGCACAGCCTGGCCGATACGCTGGTGACGCCGCTCAACGACAGTTTCATCGATTTCGACCTTCTGGCGCATACCGATACGGACGGGCTCAAGGTGCTCGGCCCGTCGGTCTATTCCGAGATGGTCTGGAGCGCGCGGCAGTTGCGCGCTCAGGCGGGGCTGCGGCCCATCGACTGGGTGGTGTTGCGCAACCGCGTGGGCGCGCAGGCGATGGTCAACAAGGAAAAGATGGGCCGCGCGCTCGATGCGCTTGCCAAGCGGATCGGGTTTCGCGTGGCACCGGGGTTCAACGAGCGGGTGATCTTTCGGGAGTTGTTTCCGCGCGGTCTCACGCTGCTCGACCTCAAGGATGTGGGCGTGAAGCAGCTCAATATCTCGAATATCGCCGCGCGACAGGAATTGCGCGACCTGATCAAGGCGCTCAACCTGCCGGGTGTTACGGCGAATTTCTGACGCCGTCGCCCAACAGGATCACCTCCATCGGGATATCCCAGGGCTGCGGAAAGATCGTGGGCAGGGCGCAAAATCCATGCCCGACGCCGATGATGCGCGGGCGCGGGTCAAGGGCTGCGAGCGTCATGTCGTAATAGCCCCCGCCATTGCCGAGCCGGTAGCCAGCCGCATCCACCCCCAGAAGCGGCACGATCACGGTGTCGGGCTGCACCGGTTCGGGGTCTGCGGGCACGGGGATATTCCAGACGCCGCGCACCATCGCGGCCCCCGGCTGCCATCGGTGAAACGCGACCGGCGCGCCCTTTGCGATGACCACCGGCAGGGCGATCTGCGCGCCGCGCGCCGCCATATCCGAGAGCCACGGGCGCAGATCCATCTCGCCCCGGATCGGCCAGTATCCGGCGATGGTGCGGCCTTCGGGCGGGCCGATCTCTTTGGTGAGCATGGCCATGACACGCGCCGCCTGCGCGCGCTGTTCGGCCTGCGAGAGGGCGCGGCGGGCGGCGTAGAGGCGCGTGCGCTCGGCCTTGCGAAAGCGCGACACGTCGCGCCATGTGGCGGCATCGACAACATGCCCGCCGACGATGTGTTGGGCAAAACAGGGCGCGTCGCCGGGGGGGTCGTCCTCGGTCATGATGTTTCCTCTCAGACGGGCGGGCCGGTGCGGGGATGGGGGCGCACGCGCATCCGGCGACTCATCCGCAGCGCCCAGAGGTTCGAGATGAGCAGCACCGTGATCACCACCGCCCCGCCAATGAGCGCCCAGCGCCCCGGATCCTCGCCGAGGATCGCCCAGACCAGGAGCGGTGCCAGCACCGATTCGAGCAGGATCAGCAGCGCCACCTCCGGCGCGGTGATGTAGCGCGGCCCCAGCGTCATGAGCGAGGTCGCCACGCTGATGAACGCGCCATGCGCCAGCAGCAGCGGCCAGTTCGCGGCCCAGACCGAGAGCGGCTGCGCGAGCGGCCACAGGAAGAGCGACGCGCCCAGCATCGCCACCGGGATCGTCGGCACGAGCGACACGTCCCGCAGCCGCCGCGCCGTGGTGATCGCGCCCGCGAAACTGGCCGAGACGGCAAGCGCCACCAGATCGCCGCTCCAATGCGCGCCATGCGTCTCGCCCGAGCCGCGCAGGATGAGGCCCAGACCGGCAAAGACGCCGATCATGGTCACCACCATCCGCGTGCTGATCCCCTCGCCAAGGAAAATCCGGCTCAGGATCGCGGCAAAGACCGGCATGGAGGCGAGAATAAAGACCACGTTGGCCACGCTTGTCCAACTCACTGCCAGCACGAAGCCCGGTGCCGCGACGCCCAGAAGCAGGGTATAGAGCCAGCCCCGTGCCCCCGTCGCCGCCACCGCGCGAAACCCGCGCGTGCCCTGCGTGGCGAGCACCCCCATCAGGATCACGCTGCCCGCCGTGATCCCGCGCCAGAAGGCGATGGAGGCCGGATCGCCGTCGATCAGCCGCACGAAAAGCGAGTCGGGCACCACGAAAAGCACGCCGGTCGCGGTGATCAGGAGGCCCTTGAGGTGATCGCTCACGGGGCGGCATCCTCTTTCTGGTGCACCTCGATCACGTTGCCGTCGGGGTCGTAGAAAAAGATCTGGTGCCAACCCGCCACAGCACGGTTGCCCCAGTCCGAATAGGGCACGCCCGCCGCGTCGAGATGGGCCATGAAACCGGCGATATCGTCGGTGCGATAGGCGATATGGCCGCGCGCCACCGGGTTGACGATCTGCCCGGTGCGAAACCCTGCAAGCATGTCGCGCCGCGCCAGATGGGTCTGGATGCGTCCATCGCTGACAAAGGCCACATCGCCGGAATAGCCCTTGTCCTTTTCCAGCACGGGAATGTCCGTCTGCGGCACCTCCAGCCCCAGAACCTCGCGGTAAAAGGCGTCCATCTCGGCCACTTTCTCGGTGGCGAGGTTGATATGATGCAGCGTGAGTTTCATGGTCCGGCCTCCCTCGGGCAGGAGCGAACCACGCAGGCGCGCGATTGTCCACCACCCCCCCTCGCCAAGCGCGCCCTGCCCGGTCTAGGCTGCGCCCGACACAGCACAGGAGAAAGCCCATGCCCGCCCCCGCAAACTCCTTCAAGGCTGCGCTTGCGCGCGGTGACAGGCTTTATGGCTGCTGGGCGGGCTTTGCCGACGCCTATGCAACAGAGGTTCTGGCCGAGGCCGGGTTCGACTGGCTGGTGATCGACGGCGAGCATGCGCCCAATGATCTGCGCTCGATCTCGGCGCAACTGGCGGTGCTGCGCGGCGCGGATTCGCATCCGGTGGTGCGCCTGCCCATGGGTGAGGTCTGGGCGATCAAGCAGGCGCTTGACGTGGGCGCGCAGACGCTGCTCATCCCGATGGTGGAAAGCGCGGCACAGGCGCAGGACCTCGTGCGCGCGATGCGCTATCCGCCCGCAGGCGTGCGCGGTTCGGGCGCGGCGCTGGCGCGCGCCTCGCGGTTTTCCGGCATCAGGGATTACATCGCCACGGCGGATGCGCAGATGTGCCTTCTGGTGCAGGTGGAATCGGTGGCGGGGCTTGCGGCGCTGGATGAAATCCTGGCGGTCGAGGGGGTGGACGGGGTGTTCATCGGCCCCTCGGATCTCGCCGCCGACATGGGATATATGGGCGACCCGAGCGGGCCCGAGGTGCAGGCCGCGATCCGTGACGCGCTGACGCGCATCGCCGCCTCTGACAAGGCGGCCTGCATCCTTGCGCTCGATCATGACACGGCGGCGCGCTATCGCGACTGGGGCGCGCAGGTCATCGCCGTGGGGATCGACGTGCTGCTCTTGGCCCATGCCGCGCGGGCGCTGGCGGCGCGCTGGCGTGATGGTTGAGTGGCTGCTGGCCGATGTCGGCGCAAGCCACACGCGGCTGGCGCTGGCCACGCCCGAGGGGCTGTGCGCGGGCACGGCGGCGCGCTTCAGCAATGCGGCCCATGACGGGTTTGGCGCGCTTGTGGCCGGGTATCTGGACGGGCGACAGGTGGTGGCGGTCTCTGCCGGGGTGGCGGGGCCGGTGCGCGGCGGCGCGGCGCGGCTGACCAATCTCGATTGGGTGATCGAGGGCGCGGCGGTGGCGCGCGCAAGCGGGGCCGCGCATGTGCATCTGATGAACGATTTGCAGGCGCAGGCGATGGCTCTGGACGATCTGGCCCCGTCCGCCCTTGTCCCGATCCTGCCCGGCACGCCCGACCCGGACGGCCCGCGCATGGTCATGGGGCTGGGCACCGGCTCCAATATCGCGGTGGCGCATCGGGTGGCGGGGCGTCTCTTCGTGCCGCCTGCCGAGGCGGGGCATTCGAGCCTGCCGCATATGGACGAGGAAACCAACCGCCTGATCGCGGCTCTGGCGCATGAGGTGGCGCACAAACCCTATGAGGCGCTCGTGTCGGGGCGCGGCCTTGCGCGGCTGCACCGTCTGCGCACCGGCACCGGGATGACCGCGCCCGAAATCGTCGCGGCGTTCGAGGCGGGCGACAGCGCGGCGCGCGCCACGCTCATGCTCTTTACCCGGCTTCTCGGCACGGTCATGGGCAATCTGGCGCTGAACCATATGGCGACGGGGGGTGTTTTTCTCATCGGGGGTGTCGCGCGCGCGCTGGCCCCGCATCTGGCGGGGCTGGGACTTGCAGAGGCACTGACCGCCAAGGGGCCCTATGCCGAGATCATGCGCGCCATGCCGGTCACGCTGATCACCGACGATGATGCCGCTCTTGTCGGGTGCTGGCGCGCGCTGCACCAGACATGAAAACAGCGCCGGGTCGCCCCGGCGCTGTCATCCGTCGTGGTGCCGCGATCACGCCAGATCGTAGCGGTCGGCGGTCATCACCTTGGTCCATGCGGCCACGAAATCGCGCACGAATTTCTCGCCTGCGTCGTCCTGTGCATAGACCTCGGCATAGGCGCGCAGGATCGAGTTGGAGCCGAACACCAGATCGACGCGGGTGGCGGTGTGTTTCACCGCGCCCGACTTGCGGTCGGTGATGTTGTAGGTGTTCTTGCCCGTGGGCTCCCACTTGTAGCGCATGTCGGTGAGCGTGGTGAAGAAATCGGTCGTCAGCGCGCCGACCCGGTCGGTAAAGACGCCATGCGCCGTGCCGCCATGGTTGGTGCCCAGCACGCGCATCCCGCCCAGAAGGCAGGTCATCTCCGGCCCGGTCAGCCCCATGAGCTGTGCGCGATCCAGAAGCATCTCCTCCGGCTCGACCACGTAATCAGTCTTGAGCCAGTTGCGGAAACCATCGGCGAGCGGCTCCAGAACCGAGAACGAGTCCGCGTCGGTCATTTCGTCACTGGCGTCACCGCGACCGGGGGCAAAAGGCACCTCGATGTCGAAACCGGCCGCCTTGGCCGCCTGCTCGACGCCCAGATTGCCCGCCAGAACGATCACATCCGCCACACTCGCGCCGGTCTCGGCGGCGATCGGCTCCAGCGCCGCCAGAACGCGCGCCAGACGGGCAGGCTCGTTGCCTTCCCAGTCCTTTTGCGGGGCAAGGCGGATGCGCGCGCCATTGGCCCCGCCGCGATAATCCGAGGCCCGGAAGGTCCGCGCCGAATCCCACGCCGTGGCGACCATATCGGCTATCGACAGCCCCGCCGCCGCGATTTTCGCCTTGACCGCCGCGACATCGTAATCGGCCTTGCCCACCGGGATCGGGTCTTGCCAGACCAGATCTTCTTGCGGCGCGTCGGGGCCGATATAGCGCGTGCGCGGGCCGAGATCGCGATGGGTCAGCTTGAACCATGCACGCGCGAAGCAATCGTCGAAATAGGCCGGGTCGGCCATGAACTTCTCGCAGATGGCGCGATAGGCCGGGTCCACCTTCATCGCCATGTCGGCATCGGTCATCATCGGCATGACGCGCTTGGAGGCGTCGGTCGGATCGACCGGCATATCCTCTTCCTTGATGTCGATGGGGCGCCACTGCCACGCGCCTGCGGGGGATTTGGTCAGCTCCCACTCATAGCCGAAGAGAAGCTTGAAATAGCCCATGTCCCATTTCGTGGGCTCGGTCGTCCACGCGCCCTCCAGCCCCGAGGTCACGGCATTGGTGGCCTTGCCATCCAGATGCGGATTGACCCAGCCAAAGCCCTGCATCTCCAGATCCGCGCCCTCGGGTTCGGCCCCGAGCGCCTCTGCATCGCCATTGCCATGCGCCTTGCCGACGGTGTGCCCACCACAGGTCAGCGCGGCGGTCTCCTCGTCATCCATCGCCATGCGCGCGAAGGTCTCGCGCACCTGCCCTGCGGTCTTGAGCGGATCGGGCTGGGCGTTCACGCCCTGCGGATTGACATAGATGAGGCCCATCTGCACGGCGGCAAGCGGGTTTTCCATCGTGTCGGGCTTGCTCACATCCTCGTAGCGGCTGTCCGAGGGGGCCAGCCATTCACGCTCGGCCCCCCAATAGGTGTCTTTCTCGGGGTGCCAGATATCTTCGCGCCCGAAGGAGAATCCATAGGTCTTGAGGCCCATATCCTCATAGGCGATGGTGCCCGACAGAAGGATCAAGTCGGCCCAGCTCAGCTTGTTGCCGTATTTCTTCTTGACCGGCCACAGGATGCGGCGCGCCTTGTCGAGGTTGCCGTTATCGGGCCACGAGTTGAGTGGGGCAAAGCGGATGTTGCCGGTGCCGCCGCCGCCGCGCCCGTCGGCCAGGCGATAGGTGCCCGCCGCGTGCCAGGCGAGCCGGATCATGAGGCCGCCGTAATGGCCGTAATCGGCAGGCCACCAGTCCTGGCTCTCGGTCATCAGCGCCTTCACGTCGGCCTTGACCGCCTCGAAATCGAGCGCCTTGACCTCTTCACGGTAATCGAAATCCGCGCCCAGAGGGTTGGTCTTGCGGTCGTGCTGGTGCAGGATGTCGAGATTGAGGCTCTTGGGCCACCACTCGGTGACGCTCTTGCCGCTCTCGGTCAGCCCGCCATGCATGACGGGGCATTTGCCCATGTCGTTGCCGTCCATCTTGTCCTCCAATTCGGGTTGCGTGTGGATTGGGGCGGCGGCGCGACGATGCCCGCACGCCTCTGCCACCCAGATATGCGCTGTTGGTAACAGAACAAAGAGATTAGGTAAAATTCTCTTTTGCGATTAAAATGATAGTTTTAAATTATGATTTTCGCTCAGATCCAGCCCGGCGCGCGCCGCAAAAGCGCCTCGGCATCGGACACGATCCGGTCCATGATCTCTGCCACCGGCGGGCGGTCATGGATCAGGCCCGCCGCCTCGCCGACAAAGGTATTGGCGCGCTCCGGGTCACCCTCGGCCCAGCCCTCGGCCCAATCCGCCTGCGCGGCGGCATCCGCGCGCAGCGCGTCCGGGTCATCGTGCCAGCGTTCGGTGACGGGATTTCTGAGCACCCGCGCCGTATAGCGGTCGGGCCATCGCAGCCCGCGCGCGGCATCCATCACGGTGGAGCGAATCGTCGCGTCGCCGGTGGCGGCAATCGCGGCATCGGTCATGGCATGGCTCACCTGCGCCTCTGCCGACGCCCAGAGCCGCGAGCCCATCAGCACGCCATCCGCCCCCAGCATCAGCGCCGCCGCCAAGCCCCGCCCGTCGGCAATTCCGCCCGCCGCAAGCAGAAGCGTGTCGGGGCTGTGCGCGGCCAGCCAATCCGCCACTTCGGGCACCAGCGTGATCGTGCCGCGCCGCTCGCCATGGCCGCCTGCCTCCGATCCCTGCGCCACGATCACCCGCGCGCCACAGTCGGCGGCGCGCTGCGCGTCGCGCAAGGTCTGCACCTGACAGATCAGCGGCACGCCCGCGTCACGGATGCGCGGCGCGAACGGCGCGGGATCGCCGAAGGACAGGCAGAGCGCCGCCGGGGCATGGGCCAGAACCTGATCCAGAACCTGCGGATTTTCCGCCATCTTCCAGGTGATGAAACCGCAGCCGACCCGTGCATTTCCCGCCGAAGCAAGCTCCTGCTCCAGCCATCCGGCATCGCCGTAACCGCCACCGATGAGACCAAGCCCGCCCGCATGGCTCACCGCCGCCGCAAGGGCACCCCCGGCGGCAAAGGCCATGGGGGCCGACAGGATCGGATGGGTGAGGTCGAAGGACTCGGTCAGGCGCGTTTTCATTGCGCGATCATGCGCCACGCGGCTTGCTCAGGACAAGAGGTCAGCCACGATTCCCGGCAATTCGGCGAAATCGGCGAAGGCGCGGTCATGGGCGATCCGCTCCACCGGGCCCTTGCGGTAGCCTTCGGTGTAAAGCGCAAAGGGCAGGCCCGCGCGCGCCGCCGTCTCGGCATCAACCTCGCTGTCGCCGACATAGACCACGTCGCGCGCGCCAAGCCCAGCCACAGCCGCGCGCAGGGGGGCGGGGTCGGGTTTGCGCACACTCAGGCTGTCGCCGCCGATGACCACCGGGAAATGCACGTCGAGCCCGAGATGCGCCAACACCGCACGGGCCGGTCCCACCGGTTTGTTGGTGCAAAGGCCAAGCGCGTAGGGTTCGCTGGAGAGCGTCGTCAGGGCTTCCGGGACGCCCGGATAAACCTGCGTCAGGGTCACCGCCGTCTCGTAAAGCGCGATGAACTCCTCGATCAGGCGGGCGCGCAGCGCCACGTCCCCTGCTCGCCCGCGCGCGGTCAGACAACAGGTGATGAAATGCGGCACGCCGCTGCCGATGAAGCCGCGCGTCTCGGCGGCGGAAAAGGGCGCAAGCCTGTGCCGGTCCATCAGGGTATTGGCGGCGGCGTGGATATCCGGCGCACTGTCGATCAATGTGCCGTCCAGATCGAAGATGACGGCGCGGCTCATGCCATGACGCCGGTCGCGGCCTCCGCCGCCCGGCGGATCGCGCGGATATTCTCGCCGTAAACGCCGGGATTGGCGACGCTGCCTCCCTTGAACACTGCCGATCCGGCGACCAGCACATCGGCCCCGGCGGCGGCCATCAGCGGGGCTGTCTCGGGGGTGATGCCGCCGTCGATCTCGATATGGATGGGCCGGTCGCCGATCAGCGCGCGCAGGCGCTTCACCTTGTCGATCTGGCTATGGATGAATTTCTGCCCGCCGAAGCCGGGATTGACCGTCATCACGCAAACGAGGTCGATCATGTCGAGCAGGTTCTCCACCCCGTCGAGCCCGGTGCCGGGGTTGAGCGCCAGCCCCGCCTTGCACCCTGCGCCGCGAATGGCCTGCAGCGTGCGGTGGACATGCGGCCCGGCCTCGAGATGCGCGGTGAGCACATCCGCCCCGGCCTGCGCGAAGGCGTCGATATAGGGATCGACCGGCGCAATCATCAGGTGCACGTCCATCACCGTCTTGATATGCGGGCGGATGGCGGCGCAGAGCGGTGGGCCGAAAGTGAGGTTGGGCACGAAATGCCCGTCCATCACATCGACATGGACCCAATCGGCACCCTGCGCCTCGATGGCCTCTATCTCGCGCCCGAAATCGGCAAAATCCGCCGACAGGATGGAGGGGGCGATCTTTATGGAACGGTCGGGGCGCATGGCGGCTCTCCTCGCGGATGGGATGGCATGGAAATGCGCGCTCGGGCCGCGAAGGTCAAGGGTTGCCGCCCTTGCGCCGTCATCCCCTAACAGTTCCCGTCATCCTCCGGCTTGACCGGAGGATCTCCCAGCCTCCGGAGATCCTCGGGTCAGGCCGGAGGATGACGGTGCACGCGATTGATCCCTCCCGCCTTTCGTGCAACCGTCCGTGAAAGCCGAAAACAGGGAGGAGCGCGATGCAAGGCCAGATGATGCACCGCAACCTGGCGATCATCGACATCCTGCGCCACGCGGCGGAGGCCCATCCCGCAGCGGGCATCGTCTCGGCGCGGGTCGAGGGCGATCTGCACCGCCAAAGCTATGGCGAAACGCTGGCGCGCGCAGCCCAGCTTGCTCATGCGCTGGCCGGTCTCGGGATCAGGACCGGCGACCGGGTGGGCACGCTGGCGTGGAACGGCCACCGGCATGTGGAGCTTTACTATGCCGTCTCGGGCATGGGCGCGGTCTGTCATACGATCAATCCGCGCCTCTCGCGTGAGCAACTGCTCTACATCATCGCCCATGCGGGTGACCGGCTGCTCTGTGTCGATGCCGATCTCTTGCCGCTGGTCGAGGGACTTTGGCCCGACCTGCCCGAGGGCCTGCGCCTCGTGATCCTCACCGACCGGGCGCATATGCCCGAGACGGCGCTTGACGCGCTCTGCTACGAGGAGATGCTGGCGGCGCAGCCCGGTGATTTTCCCTGGCCCGACCTGCCCGAGGACACCGCCTCGGGCCTGTGCTACACGTCCGGCACCACGGGCAATCCCAAGGGCGCGCTCTATTCGCATCGCTCCACCGTGCTGCACGCGCTTCAGGTGCCGATCTGCCAGACCAGCAGTTTTCGCGCGGGTCGGCGGGTGCTGCCCGTGGTGCCGATGTTCCACGTCAACGCCTGGGGTCTGCCTTATACCGCGCCGCTTGCCGGTATGACACTGGTCATGCCGGGGCCGAATCTGGATGGGCCGAGCCTCTTTCGCCTGATGGAGCGCGAGAGCGTCTATTCCGCTTGGGGCGTGCCGACGGTCTGGGCCGGACTTCTGGCCGAGATCGAGGCGCAGGGGCGCATCCCCCAAGGTTTCGGCGATATCGTGGTGGGCGGGTCCGCCGCGCCGCGCGTGATGATCGAGGCCTATGAGGCGCGCGGCGTCAACGTGGCCCAGGCCTGGGGCATGACCGAGATGAGCCCCATCGGCACGCATGGCGTGCTGCCGCCGCGCTACGACGATGCGCCCGAGCCTGAGCGCATTGCCGCCAAATGCTGCGCCGGGCGGCGTCTCTTCGGGCTGGAGTTCAAGATCGTGGATGACGATGGCCGCCGCCAACCCCATGACGGCGCGGCGGTGGGGGAGCTTTACGTGCGCGGCAATACCGTGATTTCCGGCTATTTCGACAACCCCGAGGCGACGCGCGCGGCGATGGATGAAGAGGGCTGGTTCGGCACCGGCGATGTCGCCTCGGTCGATCCCGAGGGGCGGCTGGTGATCCGCGACCGCGCCAAGGACCTGGTGAAATCCGGGGGCGAGTGGATCAGCTCGATTGATCTGGAAAACGCCGCGCTGTCGCATCCCGCGATTGCCGCCTGCGCCGTGGTGGCGATGCCGCACCCGAAATGGGATGAGCGCCCGGTGCTGGTGGCGGTGCCCGCAGGCGCGGCGCGGCCCGCGCTGGAGGAGCTGCGCGCGCACATGGCCCCGCATTTCGCCGTGTGGCAATTGCCGGATGACCTCATTTGGGTCGAGGAATTGCCGCTGACCGCGACGGGCAAGGTCTCCAAGCTGACCATAAGAGAGCGCATGGCGGAGTACGTCCTGCCCGACTTGCGCGGCGGTGCCGCATGAGCGGGCTTGACCTGCCCGCGCTGGAGGCGTGGCTGGCACAGCATTTGCCGGGGGTCACCGGGCCCCTTGAGGCCGAGAAATTCAGCGGCGGGCAGTCGAACCCCACCTATCGGCTGACCACGCCCGCCGGACGCTATGTGCTGCGCCGCAAACCGCCCGGCACGCTGCTCAAGTCCGCCCATGCGGTCGAGCGCGAATTTCGTGTGCAGCGCGCGCTTGCAGGCTCTGGCGTGCCGGTGGCGAAGATGCATGCGCTTTGCGAGGACGCGCGCGTGATCGGCTCGGCCTTCTACATCATGGAGGAGGTGGCGGGCCGGATTTTCGACGCGCCCTCGATGCCCGGTCTGGCCCGAAACGAGCGCGGCGCCATCATCGACGCGATGAACCGGGTGCTGGCGGCGATCCATGATGTCGATCTTGGCGCGACGGGCCTGGATGATTACGGGCCATCGGGCAACTACTACCGCCGTCAGGCGGACCGCTGGGCGGCGCAATACCGCGCGACCGCGACCGAAGACCTGCCCGAGATGGAGGTGCTGATCGACTGGCTCGATGCGCATATGCCCGAGGAAGACGGGCAACGCTGCCTTGTTCATGGCGATTACCGGCTCGACAACCTCATCTTTGACCCCGAGGTGCCGGAGGTGCGCGCCGTGCTCGACTGGGAGCTGTCGACCACCGGCCATCCCTATGCCGATCTGGCCGCTGTGCTCATGCAATGGTCGATGCCCGCCACCGCCGAGGGCCGCGGTCTGGCGGGGGTGGACCGGGCCGCACTCGGGCTCTGGTCGGACGAGGCGTTCGTCGCACGATATTGCGAGCGGCGGGGCATTGCGCCCATCGGCGATTTCCGCTTTTACCTTGCCTTCGCCTATTTCCGCATGGCCGCGATCCTGCAAGGCGTGAAGAAGCGCGCGCTGAGCGGCAACGCGGCCGATCCGGAGCGGGGTTTGCGTCTTGGGGAATACGTGCCGCAATTCGTGCGCGCGGGTCTGGATGTGGCGGAGGGTGGGGCATGACCGATCTCGACCGGCTCTTGCAGGGCGAGCCGCCCTCGGGCCTGCAAAATCATCTCGGCTATCGCCTTGTCGCATGGTCATCCGATTTCGCGCAGGTCGAGTTGCCGATGACGCCGCATATCGCCAACCGGCAGGGCCTGCCGCATGGCGGTATCCACGCCACGCTGCTCGATACGACAATGGGTTTTGCCGGGTGCTACACCGGCGATCCCGAACGGCGGCAGATGGCACTGACGCTGTCGCTCACGGTCAATTACCTCGGGCAGGCGCAGGGCGCGCGGCTTATTGCCGAGGCGCGCCGGACCGGAGGCGGCAAGAGCACGTTCTTTGCCGAGGGCACGGTGCGCGACGAGAGCGGGGCCATCGTCGCCACCGGAACCGGCGTTTTTCGCTATCGGCGCGGCGGCTGAGGGCAAAAAACCCTGCCCAAGCGGAACCCGAGCGTGCTAGAACGGAGGCAAGAAGCCGCAATGACCGGCCCCCGAACGCAGAGCAGCGCCATGACCGAGACCAAGACCCGCACCGTGATCGACGCAGCAGCAGCGGGCGTGATCGACGCCTTCATGACGCCGCAGGCAACCGATACGCCGCTCATCCGGCTGGGCGATTTCGGCGATGGCGGCTATCTGGTGCCCGATGATCTGCGCGGGATCGCGGCGTGTTACTCGCCCGGTGTGTCGGAACAGGCAAGCTTCGAGATGGACATGGCCAAGCGCGGGATCCCGTCCTTCATGGCCGATGCCTCGGTCGAGCGGCCGCCGCTGAACGTTCCGGGGGCAGAGTTCGTGCGCAAGTTTCTGGGTGATACGGACAAGGGCCAGTTCATGACGCTGGCAAGCTGGGTCGCGGCGACAGACCCCGACCCCGAGGCGGACCTCCTCTTGCAGATGGATATCGAGGGGGCGGAATATGCCACGCTGGCCGCCGCGCCGCGCGACCTCCTTCGCCGGTTCCGGATGATCGTGATCGAATGGCATCACCTGCCCTCGGTTCTGACCAAGCCGCGGTTTCTGGCCCCCGCACTGGCGGTGGCGGAAAAGCTGCGCGAGGATTTCGTGACGGTGCATCTGCATCCCAACAATGTCTCTGGCAGTGTCGAGATCGAGGGGCAGGCGATCCCGCGCGTGGTCGAGGCCACGCTCCTGCGTCGCGACCGCGCGCATGGCCTGCGCCCCGCACGCGACCTGCCGCACCCGCTCGACCGGCGGCACAACCCCAAACGCCCGGTGCTGGCGCTGCCGGAGCGGTGGACCGGATGAGGCGGGCCGTCACCCTTCGGAGAGCGGAGCGCTTGATCTAATGGCCTGATCGGGCGATGTTGCCCTCTGTCGGGCGGCCGGTTTGAATGTCGGGTAGAGTTTAGGAGTCTTGATATGGCGGTCGATAAGGGTCTTTCCATCGAGGAACGTCGGCGATCCGGTCGTTTCATGAAAGGCTACGCGTTCAGGGGCAGGGATGTCGCCGCCGATATTCGTCAGAAATACGGGTTCGAGGGCGACCTGCTCGAAATTTATGCCGCAGGGGCCGAGCAACTTGTCCACAAATGGCATCATTACCTGCCGCTTTATGACCGCTACTTCAAGGATTGGCGCGGCAAGGAGGTTCGCTTCCTCGAGATTGGCGTGTCAAAAGGCGGCTCGCTGTCTATGTGGCGTCGCTATTTCGGCCCAAAGGCCATTATTTTCGGCATAGATATCAACGAAGCCTGCCGCGCGTATGACGGCATTGACGGGCAAGTCCGGATCGGCTCTCAGGACGATCCGGACTTTCTTGAACAGGTCATCTCCGAGATGGGCGGCGTTGATATTGTCCTCGATGATGGCAGCCACATGATGCGGCATGTGCGCGAAACGCTGGAGATCGTGTTCCCGGAGGTGAGCCTTGGCGGAGTCTACATGATCGAGGACCTCCATACCGCCTATTGGCCCGGCTTTGGCGGGGGGCTGGGCGAGGAGGCCAATTTCTTCAACTACGTGCGCGAACTCATTGATGACATGCACGGATGGTATCATGACGGCAGGGCGCGCCATCCCGTCATTTCGAACGCGTGCACCGGGGTTCATCTGCACGACTCCATTTGCGTGATTGAAAAGGGTCAGGTGCATCAGCCGGTCCATTCCAAGATCCAGCGCATTTCGGGCGACGGCCTCAGCTTTGTCATCCAGACCGCCGCACCCAATGCACGCGCCATGAAGAACTGGGGCGACTATTTCTTTGCCCTTGGTCTGGCCGAGGCGCTGGAACGGCTGGGGCACAAGGCGCGCATCCAGTCCCGCGCCGACTGGCCGAAGCGGCGCGATGCGGAGGAGATCGACATCGTGCTGCGCGGGCGCGCGGAATACGAGCGACGAGGCAGCAACCTGACGCTCTACTGGGTGATTTCGGGCGGCGAGCATGTGCCGCGCCCCGAACTCGTCGCCGCCGATCACATCTTTGTCGCCGGTATGCCATTGGCACGCCGCTGGTCCCGTCAGATCGGGGCGGACAAGGTCTCGCTCATGCCGCAGGCGTTTGACGCCACGCGGATGCCGCTGCCGTCCGGGACCGCCAGACGCAACGGGATCGTCTTTGTCGGCATCGCCCGGAACATGCGGCCCATCGTGCAGATCGCTCTGGAGACCCGCTACAAGCTGCGGCTTTGGGGCGACGGGTGGCGCGAGACGGAGGCGGCGAAATTCCTCGTCGAGGACCGCATCGCCAATGACGATCTGGGTGCGCTTTATGCCGGGGCTGAAATCGTGCTCAACGATCAGACGCGGATCATGCGCCGCGCCGGGCTGATCTCGAACCGGATCATGGATGCGCTGGCCTGTGGGGCGGCGGTGATCACCACGCCCACGGGCGGGCTGCCCCCCGATCTGGCCGAGTTCGTCGAAGAGGTCTCGACGCCCGAGGAGTTTACCGAAGCCGTGCGCCTTATCCGCGCCGAGACCGCCGAAAAGAAGGCCGCGCGTGCCGACTTCGCCCGCCGGATGCGCGACACCCACAGCTTCGATGCCCGCGCCGCCCAGATCCTGACCAGCGTCGCGCAGCTCCGCGAGGCCCGTCTCGCGGCGGAATAACGCCGCGCGCCTGACGCTAGCCCGTCAGGCTATCGAACAGCATCCGCGAGTCCGGTTGTGCCCGCAGCGCGGTGATGGCCTCGCGGTGGCGCGCGCAACACGCCTCGTGCAGGCGGCGCAGCTCTGGATCGGAGAGCAACTCTTCGTAAATCGCCAGTTTCGCAGGGCGGATGGCGTCGATGCTGCGGTCCTCGATCCGGTTGTGGTTCATCTTCTGCCAATACTCGAGGCCAAGCGCCTCTCCGCCGTGATGCGCCCGCCCGCGCGCCTTTTTCACCAGATAGGATTCGCAGGATTTGAGCGCGTAGTGATTGAGCTGCACCAGATCATAGCCAAGCGAATCCGGCCCCGACCGCCACGCCCCGCGCATGTAGCGTTCGGGCATCGGCTGGCCCGAGCCGTTATACCAGTGCAGATCGGCGAAGCTCTCGACCGTGGGGCGCTTGGGCCGGTGCACGCCGATATGCTCCCAGAGCCCGCGCTGGAACATGGTCTTGAGGCCCCAGGCCTGCGGCGGGCGGCGGGTGATGTCGGCGGCGGCGCGGGTGAACTGATCGGTGAGGAACCCCTCGCGATAGTCCACCACGCCGCCATTGCCGAAAAGCCGCCATGTCATCGAGAGGGTGCGCGCCTGCGGCACGGCAGAGGTCAGCGCCCGCAAGGTATGATCGCCGCAATGCACGTTGATATATTCGTCGGCGTCGATGGGGATCACCCAATCCTCGGGCCCGGTGAGGTCCATCTTGAGAAACCGGCGGTAGGCGCGGCGCTGCGGCGCGGGCTGTTTCGACGTGTTGTCGAAATGCCGGAGCTTTCCCATCGCATCGAGCCGGTCAAGCAGCGCGTCCGAGCCGTCGGAGCAATCATTGGAAAAGACCGCGATCACATCCGCCCCGATGGCAAGGTTATGCGCCACCCATTCAAGGATGAAGGGGCCCTCGTTCTTCATCGGGGTGACAATGACGAAACGGCTCATGCGCTATTCCCTTCCCGCTTCAGACGGCCACCCCGTGCCGCTCGGCCAGTTCTGCAAGGATCGACCCCTCGGGCGGGATCCCGTCATGCACGGCCCGTAACCGTGCCCGGCAGCGCCGCCCGTAGAAGTGGATCGAAACGGTATCCTCCTTCACATGTCGCCACGTCCGCGACGCGGGTCGGAAATAGAGCCGCCGCTCGGCAAAGGAAACCGGGTAAAGCACATGGGGCGGCAGGGCACGGCGAAACTCTTCATGTTCCTTGAGGAAATACGAGAGTGCCCTTGGCCCCCAGACGCCCCAGGGCATTTCCGAAATATGCATCGGATCGCCCGCCGCCGCGCGGCGCTCGATCTCGGCCTGATGGACCGGGCGCATCCAGCGGGGCCGTGCGTATTCATCCGCGCAAAACGCAATGAGCGAGGCCAGCGTTGGCGAGGTGGCAGGCAGGGCAAGCACACCGCTGGCCACGACATTGTCATTCTCGCGTCCGAAGAAATAGCCCTCCCGCGGCTCGAACGGGCGCAGGCAATAGGCATCGGTATCGGCCCAGACAATGCCATCATGGCGTGCCAGCAGATGATAGCGGAACTTGTCCGAATAGGGCGCGGGGCTGCCCGAACGCTCGTGGCGGATCATGGTCGCGGGATTTGGCAGGATGTCCGAGGCAGGCGCCGCCTCGACCCCCTCGGGCAGGCCCTCGACCCCGCCATAGGAGAACATCACCACCGGATGCCCCGCATCGACAAAGGATTGAACGCAGAGCCGTTCGATAAAGCCGAGCGGCGGACCGTCCCAGAACATCGCTATCGTGGCAAGGCTCATTCGGGCTGTCCTTTCATCGGCTGCTCTTGTCCCGAGGGTGCCGACAGACAGTCCCGGCGGAAACGATCGGAGATAAAGACCGCATCGCCAAAGCGAAGCTGCCCGTTCTTCAGGCGCTTGGAGGGGAAGATGTCATAGAGCCAATACCCATGACCGCGCATCAGGCTGAGGATCTCGTCAAGCAGCGGTACGCCGTCATAATGCGGCAGGGCGAACCATTCGAGCATGATCATGTCGATGGCCTGTTGCGACAAGAGCCGGTTCGCCCCTTGCAGGATGCTGAACTCGCTGCCTTGCGCGTCGATCTTCATGCAGGCGATATGGCTGATCCCCTGTGCCGCGCTCCAGTCGTCGAGCCTTGCAAGATCGACCGGGATGGTCTCGGTCGTGGCATGGGTGGAGTGGCGCGCGGCCTCGTCGCCGGAATTGGTGAAGAGCGAGGAACTGCCGGTGTGATCGGCGATGTGAAAATCGGCGGTTCCGCTTCGATCCGACAGCGCGAGCTGATGCACCCTGAGGTTGGCAAATCGCGCGAACCGCTCTTCAAGAAAGCGGCATTGCGCGGGGATCGGCTCGATCAGGTGGATGGGCAGATCGGGATAGAGCCGCGCCAGCAGGAGTGCGACAGTGCCGCGATTGACCCCCACATCGAGCACCACGCCGCGCCGTTCGGAAAATTGCGACAGTCGCGCCAGCGCGGCCACAGGCCCGCCCCGCTCGATCATCTGCTTGCGATGCCTGAGTTGCGGCTTGAGGAATGCTTCGGGGTTCATGGTCGGTCCTTGAACGGGTCGCCGTCAGTAGTCTTTTTGCGTGATTGTCGCGGTGGTCTCGATCGCGTTGGCCCGAAGCCAGTCGCGGAACTCGTCCCAGCCGGGGCGGGCGCGCAATTCGGCGATCTTGGCACGGTGCCAGTCGACCGCGCGCGCGTGCAGCATCCCCAGCACCGGATCGGCCCGGAGCGCCTCGTATACGGGCCGCATCCGCGCGGCATGGGGCAGGATCGAGCGATCCTCGACCCGGTTCACGTTCATGTCGGACCAGTAATGCTCGGTCTGTTCGCGGGCGATATGGTTGGTGCGGCCCCGGTCGCGCTTGACCAGAAAACTGTCGATGGAGCGCACCGAATAGTGATGCAACCGCGCATAGCGATGGCTGAACCCCGGCCAGCCGCGCCATGTCACCTGATCCATGGGGTGCAGGTTGCCGCCGCAATCGGACCAGCGCACCTCGGCCTCGCGCCCCTCGGGCGTGCCCTTGGGGCGGTGCGGGTTGAACTTGCGGAAGAGACCGTTGTTGCGGAACATCGTCTTGAACCCGGTGGCGCGCCCGTTGGCGGGATCGTCCTCGGCATCGGCAAGAAAGAACTGCTCGGTCACGGGCCTGTCCTCGTAGCCCTCGACTGCGCCGCAGCCAAAGAGCTTCCACACGAACGACACCGCGTCGCAATCGCCCATTTCGGCGATCATCCCGGGCAGGGTCTGCACCCCGTCGCGCAGGTTGATGAACTCGTCCACATCAAGGCACATGAGCCATTCGGCATCCTTGATCCACGGATGCGCGGTGGCGCGGCGCAGCGCCTTGTGCTGCGGTGGCGATCCATCCGAGACATCGTTGGGCCGGTGGCTGGCATAGCCCAACTCGGTCAGCCGGTCGGCGATCAGATCGGTGCCATCCTCGCAATTATTGGTGAAAATCACGAAACCGGTAAAGCCGATGGCAAGGTTGTAGGCCACCCATTCAAGCATGAACGGCCCCTCGTTCTTCATCGTCGTCATGATGACATGAGAGCCGCCAAGCGCGGGCACCGGCAGGGCGCCGGCAAACTGCTGTGCTGCGGTCATTCGGCGGCCTCGCGTCTGAGCCTGCGAAAGGCGGGGCTGACGACGCGGGACAGTTTTTCATGCCCGCGCTCTTGCAGGTTGGTTTGCAATGCGCGGCGATACCACGGCAGCATCCGCCGCTCACGGTAGAGCCGGTAGAAAACTTCGGCCGTGAGCGTGCCGTCCAGCGCGTGTTGCATGATCGGTTTCAGCAGGTTCGCACGGCGCAGGAACACCGGCGAGAAATGCCCCGAACACCAGGTCTTGAGGCGGATCACATTGTCCCCCTCGAGCCGGTCCACATGGCGGCGGTCGGGCGTGAAGAAGGGATCGTAAAACACGAACGCCTTTTCGACCTCGTCGATCTCATAGGCGCAATCGGAATGCGGCAGCGACCAGTCGCGCGCCTTTCCCATGCCGAACCGTTCCTCCCACGGCACCAGCGTGGTGTCGAGTGTGGTTTGCGGGTTGAAGCTGATGACCGTGGCACCGGGGGCCAGCGAGGCAAAGGCCAGCGCCGCGAAACCGCCCATCGAGGTGCCGGTGAAGAACACCCTTTCATAGCCTGTGAACACGCCATCCGCCGACAGCTTTTGCAGATGGGCGATCAGTTGCGGGCAGCGATACCAGTCCTTGCGCCGCGCCATGACCGCAAGGTGCGAACAGCCATTGTCGCGCAGGAACTTATAGGCCCAGGGCTCGCGCCCCGGTGAGGTATCGTTGACGTTGGAGAGGTTGTCGAAACTCACCACAAGCCGCGCGGCATCCCGGTAGATACCCATCACCGCATGATTTTCGAGCCGCGTGTAAAAACCCTGCCGCGCGCCGCCGGTATGGATTTCGGCGAACCAGTCGGGCAGGGCGGCGGCGGGGGGCGGCGTGTCGTCCTCCAGACCGTCCGTTTCGCGCGCGTCCTCTGCCATCTCGACCGAGGTGTCGTTTGTGACGGCGGCGACGGGGTCGACGGCGGCGACGGACGCGCGGGCGGTCTGCGGAAAGAGCCGCGCCAGCGTTTCGTGTTCCTCCGCGCAAAGCGCCTTCTGGGCCTCGGCCACGCCGGGCAGGGCCATCAGCGCGGCGATCCCGTCTGCGAGCGGCCCGGCCCTGTCGCCGATCCCCTGCCCTGCGCCGGTGATCGCAGCCAGATCGGTCAGCCGTTCGGCAATGCGCTCGGGCGGGGGATGCTGCTTGGCGGGCAGCGCCTGAAGCCGCAGCAGATAGGTCTCGGCGGCGGGGGCCGGGATGCGCAGGACCGATGCGTGCGCTGCGCCGAACGCACGGCCCTCGATACCCCAGCCCACACGGCTATGCGGCGCGGGCAGCTCTGCGCCGTCGCCATCGACCCATTTCACCTCCTTGCCGCCCGCCACCGGGCCGATCGGCACCTCGGGCGTGCGCGCCGCAAAAAGGCCAAGCCGCACCACGCTGCGAAGTTCGGGCGTATCGGGCGGGGCCACCGGGCGCGGGCGGTGCAGCACCGGACCGGGCACATGCGCCTCATGCCCGCCGGTCCCCGCCTCGCAGAGCGGCACCGAGAGCACATCCGCCCCGCGCATCAGGGTCTGGAGGCTTTGGGTCGTGCCGTGGATACGGAAATATTCGTCCGGGCCGAGGAAGAGACCATAGCCGCCGCTCTGCGTGGCCTCGAGCGCACCCGCGCGCAGTGCTGCATTTTGCGCCTCTTCCTTCATGTCGGGATCGACGCCTATGGGCATCAGCCGCAGCACATCCGCCTCGGCCAGGGCCGTCAGAAGCGGATGCGCACCCGCCTCGCGCCGGTCTATGAAAACCGCAAAATCCGTCGCCCCGAGCAGACGGTGCCAGGCCAGCCATTCCAAGAATGCAGAGTCGGGCCGCACCAGATGGGTGCTCACCAGAAGCCTGGAACCTGCCGTCATTTGCCTCGTTACCCCTTCGCCACTGCCCGGCAGCGGGAGCGCTTGCGACTGTTTCCATTGAGTGTATAGACTTTCCCGGAACGGGAAAAGGTTTCTTTATGTCGAATGCCCCCGATCCGGCGCGCGGTTTCTTCATCGGGTTGAGGAAGGATCAACTTGGCGCGCGGCTCTTGATGATGCTCAACAGCATCCGTCTGGCCGAGGATTACGGCAGCGATTTCCGCATCAACTGGTTTCCGCGCGGGGCCATGGCACCCAAGCTCGATACGCCGTCGGACCTGTTCGACGAGGCGTTCATCGCGCGGCATTTCATCGACAATGCCGATTTCGAGGCGCTCGATGCGCGGACCAGACCGCTCTGGTCCTTTCTCAGGGACAAGACGCCCGAGCGTCTTGAGGCGCATCTTGCGCAGGGCGGTCATGTGCTGCTCGACGAGGGGTTCGAGATCGTGGAATTCCCCTGGGAGGATGCCGAGGCGCTGCGCGGCCGGTTTCGCGGGTTCATCCGCCGGATCGGGTTCAATCCCGTCATCGCCCGCCATATCGGCGAGATCGAGACGGCGATGGCGGGGCAAGGGCGCACCATCGCCTATCACATCCGGCGCGGCGACATCCTCAACGAGGAGCCGTGGAAACACAAGGAATGGCCCGCCAAGATCGAGCCGGACGAGCTTTATTCGGCCTATCTGGAGAAAAACGCGGATGCGGGGGCGCTGGTGTTTTCCGATCAGCCCGAGAGCATCGCGCGGTTCACGGCGGCGCACAGCCGGGTTCGTGCCATCGACGATCTTGTGGACCTGAGCGATTGCAAGCCCGTGCAGCGCGACTTTCTGGAACTGTTCGCCATGTCGCGCGCGACCGAGATCGTCGCCCCCCCGATCAGCGCCTTCAGCCGCGCCGCCGCCCGCCTCAGCGGGCAAGAGCGCAAGTGCTTTCACGAAGTCATGACGGTGCCGGAGCGCGAGGCGGCCTATGACCGGGTGCTCGATCGGTTCCGGCAGGGGGTGGACCGCTTCATCACCCCGAGCGAGGCCGCGCATATCTATGTCAAGCTGGCCCGCCGCCTTCAGGAGAGCGCGCGCGAAGAGGCCGCGTGGGAGATCGGCGAGGCGATCCTTGCCGCCGGGGCCGACAATGCCTTTCTGCCGCTGATGCACGCGATCGACGGCATGTATCTGCACAAATGGCAGGAGGCGCTGACCCATGTCGAGACGGCGCTTGCCCATCCTCACCAATGGCAGGAAAACTATATCACCGCGCTTGCCGTCGAGGCGCATATCCGCGGCGCGCTCGGCCAGCGGCACCGGGCGCGCCGCGCCTTTCTGCGCGCCTTCTGGCAGAAACCGATGCTGCCCGACGTGACCGTGATCGGCACCTTCATGATCAAGCGGCAACGGTTGCGCCCCGGCACCAGCCTGCCGTTTGACCGCGACACGATCCTGATGCTGCCGATCCCCTATCAGCAGACCAACATCCTCGTGCAGCAGGCGCGCATCCTGCGGCGTCGCGCGGCGGATCTCTCGACCATCGCGATCGAGTGGCCGTGGTTCTCGATGGAGGGCAAGGTGGCGCGGCTTCTGGCGTCAAAGCCCGATCTCGACGCGCTGCGCACACGGATCGAGGGCGATGCGCGCTTTGCCCCCGGCACCCTGCCCGACAGTTTCTGCGCGCTGCTCGAGGCGCGGGCGGGGCGGCTTGACGCGGCGCTGGCGCGCAACAGCGCGGCGCTCGAGGTCAGCCCCGACGCGCCGCTGATACACAAGCGGCAGGCCGAAATACTTGCGTTGCAGGGCGATTTCGACGCGGCTTTACGGCAGATGGAGGCGTGCCGCGCACAGGCCCCCGACCATGCCTTCTGGCACTTCCTCACCGGGCATTTCCACCGCGAGGCGGGCAATCTGATCGCCGCCCGCGCGGCGATGGAACGGGCCTCTGCCATGGATGACAGCACCGCCGAGTTGCACGCTGTCCTCGCCGATCTCTGCCGTGACATGGGCGACGAGGCGGCGACCATCGCCGCGCTCGACCGCGCTGCCGAGATTGCGCCCAACCAGCAACGCTTTGCCAATCGGCGCGCGCGGCTGAGGCGCGCCTGAGCGCGCTCAATCCCGTCGCGCCAGCCGCAGGATCGCGCGCACTGCGTGGTGAAAATCCTCCAATTCGCCGGGATAGGCGCGCACGCGCTCCGCGCTTGGGACACTGGCGGGAAAGAGCCGGTCGCGCCCCGCAAAGAACGCCTTGCGCATCACCGCGTTGCGCGTCTCGAGCGTGTCGTTGATCCGCGCGCGCTCCTCGGGCAAAAGCACATCGTCGCTGGCGTAAAGCCGCGCATCGCCGCTTGCCTGCAAGGCGCGGCCAAGGCGGCGGCGGGCCTTCTTGTCATAGCCCGCGCCCTCGTCGAACAGGCCGAGCGCTTCGCTGGCCACGCGCGAGAGCGAGCGGTTGGCGGCCACCTTCGGCAGGGGCACCGTGTCGGGGTTCACCCCAAGGACCGACAGGAAATCGGGGATCACGTTACCGCCGGCCATCTCGTCGCGCAGGTAGAGGCGCGGCACGATCTCGGCCCCCGGAAGCTGTGCGCTGATCCGGTCGAATACGGTGGTGAAATTCATGTAATCCGGGTCGCTCTCGATCCGCGCCAGCCGCTCGGCGACAAAGCGTTCCGCGCCGCCCGTGGGCAGGCCGTTCTTGGCGCGTTGCTTGTAATCGGCCTCGATGAAATCGTCGAAACGGCGCAGATAGACAAAGACCCGCACCGGCGCGCTGATCCGCGACAGGTAGCGCTGGCGCAGTGGGGTCAGATCGCGGCCAAAGAACATCTCGGACGACAGGATGCAGTGCGCGCCGTCCTGCGCGGCGACCTCCGCCGCCATTTTCCCGGCATCGTCCTCGGGCTGGCCGTGCCAGCCCCGGCTCATCGCCACCGCGAGCGCGTTATGGCATATGAGCCGCCCCGTGCCGGTGCCCCGGTCGCGCCCGGTGGCAAGGTAGCGAATGCCGTTGTCGCGCAGGAAATCGGGCTGAGAGTGCAGCCAGCCCTGCAAGGCCGTCGTGCCCGTCTTGGGCATCCCGATATGAAGCCACAGCATCGCCCGCCCCCGTTTCCGACAGATCTAGGCCAAGCGGGGCATGGCCGCAATCGCTCAGGCGCGGCGCGTCATGCGGCTGGACAGCAGGTCACCGGTCTCGGTCAGGATGGGATAGGCCACCATGGTGAAGGCGGTGTTGACCTGCTTGAGTGCGCGCAGCGTCTCCTGATGGATGTTGCTGGTCTCGATGCTCTCGGCCAGCCCCTCGCGCAACCGTCCCAGATGCGCGCGTTGCAGGCGCTGCTCGATGTCGCGGATGATGTCCTTTTCGGCGACAAGTTCGCGCGCCTCATCCGGGTGCTGGGTCATCATCACGCCGAGCGCCCGTTGCGCATTGGCAAGCACGCGGTCGTGGAAATCGCAAATCTCCTCCCAGCCAGGGCGCGAGAACTGCACCCCTTCGGTGCTGAGCCGTCGCGCCAGACCGACCATGGTGGTGGTGATCGTGTCGCTTGCCGCCTCGAAATTGGCGGCGATGGTCGACAGGTCCATCGCGCGCTGGCTGCGCTCTTCGTCAACGCCCGCGCGGTTGAGCTGCGCCAGATAGAGCTTGGTGTCGAAATGGCGCTTGCGCACGGTCTTGTCGCTGGCCAGAAGCGCTTCCGCCGCCGCCTCGTCCCACTGCGCATAGAGCGTGGGCATGGGGCGCAGCATCGCCTCGACCGTCTCGCCGATGCGGATCACCTCGCGCGTGGCACAGGACAGCGCGCGGTCGGGATTGCTCAGCGCCGCCGGGTCGAGCGCGGTGAGATGCGCCAGCGGCGAGGGTGCGCCTTCGGACCCCATCGCCTGTGCCACCAGCCGGTCCACCAGCCCCACCAGCGGCAGGGTCAGCAGCGCGAGGCCGAGGTTGAACAGGATATGCAGGTGGATCGCCTGCGCCGCCGGGCTTGTCCCCAGCCAGCCGAGCGGCGGCTGAAAGGCCGTCAGCGCCGCCAGCACCAGCGCCGCACCGCCCCCGCGCAAGAGGACGTTGGCCAGCACCACGCGCCGCGCCGCCGCAGGGGCAGCAAGGGTCAGGATCAGCGCGATCACCGCCCCGCCCAGATTGGCCCCGAGGATAAGCGCCACCGCCGCCGCAAGCGGCATCACCCCCTGCGCCACAAGCGTGACGAAGAGCAGCACGGCGGCCACCGAGGAATGCACGATCCACGCGAATACCGCGCCGATGACGAAGGCCGTCAGCGTGTCGCGGGCGAGATAGGCCATTGCCGTGCCCGCGCCGGGGCTGTCCAGAAGCGGCGCGGTCGCCGCGCGCAACAGATCGAGCGACACAAAGACAAGCGCCAGCCCGATCAGGATGCGCCCGCCCTGCCGCACCCGCCTTTGATGGCCGCGCAGGAACATCACCACCCCGACGAGCAACAGGGCCGAGATCAGCCAGGACTGGCGCACCAGCAGGAGCTTGGCCACCAGCGCCGAGCCGAGATCGGCCCCGAGCAGCATGGCCAGCCCGGCCGCTGCCGGGATCGACCCTGCGGCCACGAAATTCGTCACCATCACCGCCACCGCCGTGGAACTTTGCAACGCCATGGCGCTGCCGGTGCCGGTCGCCGCAGCGAGCATCCGGCTTTGCCCCGAGCGGCGCAGCCAGAGCCGCAACGGTGCCGAGAACGCCCGTTCCACCCCGGTGCGCACCAGCCGCACCGACCAGATCAGAAGCGCCGCCGCGCCGCCGATCTGGAGAAAGAAAATCGTAAGGTTCGGGCTGTCCAATCGTGCCTCCGTGCGGGATGATCGTGCGGGATGATGGATCGCAGGGGACGAGCCTTGCGCCGCGCACCGGGAAGCGCAAGCGGATGTCGACGTATTGTACCTTTTGTAACAGTTATGTGACAGATTTATGACAATTGCCCACCGTGGCCGGACCATGGCGCGGCGCGCAGACGCGCGCTATGCTGCGGCGATCCGGTCACAGGAGCCTGCCCATGACCCAGCTCAACCTTGCGCATCTGGAGACGTTCCTGGCGGTGGTGCGCACCGGCGGCGTGCGCCGCGCGGCCACCAGCCTCAACCTCACGCAGCCTGCCGTCACCGCGCGCATCCGCAATCTGGAGGAGATGCTGCATTGCACGCTTTTCGCGCGCGGGCCGCAGGGCATGACGCTCACGCGCGAGGGAGAGCGCCTTTTGCGCCATGCCGAAAGTTTTGCGCTTCTCGCCGAACGGCTGACGCAAGACCTGATCGCGCCCGGCGCGCTGGAGCGGCATCTGCGCATCGGCGTGTCCGAGACCATCGCGCAATGCTGGTTGCCCGATCTGGTTGCGCGGCTTCATGCCACCTATCCGCAGGTCGAGATCGAGCTGACCGTGGATGTCTCGCGCGATCTGCGCGACCGGCTTCTGGCGCGCGAGATCGACCTGGCGATCCTGCTCGGCCCGGTTTCGGAATACAGCGTCGATAATCTCGACCTGCCGGGGTTCGACCTTGCCTGGTATGTCGCGGACGACGACGGTGCGGACCCCGCAAACTGCCTGCGCCGCCCGGTGCTGAGCTATGCGCGCACCACCCGGCCCTACCGCGAGTTGAAGGCGCTGCTGATGGAGCATGTCGGGCCGGAGGCGCGGATTTTCCCCTCGTCCTCGCTGTCTGCGGCGTTTCGCCTGGTGGAGGCGCGGCTTGGCGTGGCGGCGCTGCCGCGGGCGCTGGGGGCGGTCTATGTGGCATCGGGGCGGCTGCGCGAATTCGATCCCGGCTGGGTGCCCGAGCCTTTGCGCTTTACCGCCTCATGGCTGGGTGAGCCGGGCAACACGCTTGCCGCCCATGCCGCGCGCATGGCGCAGGAGGTGGCGGAGGCGTGGCAGGGCGATAACAATTCTCGATAGCGTGTGACAAAAAACTTCGATTTGATTTTATCATCGAAGGCTGCGAGCGTGACCGTCGGAGGAGAGACCATCATGAGCGCCCAATTCGATACCCTGCGCCGCACCCCCGTGCCAGACCTGCGCGCCGAGATCCGCACCGGACGCTACCATGGCCATACGGCGGGGCTGGGCGCGGGCTATCTTCAGGCCAATATCGTCATTCTGCCGGGGGCGGCGGCGCTTGATTTCATGCGCTTTTGCCAGCGCAACCCCAAGCCCTGCCCGCTGGTCGGCGTCTCGGATACCGGCAACCCGATGATGCACACGCTGGGCCGCGATATCGACATTCGCAGCGACGTGCCCGCCTATAATATCTATCGCCACGGGCGGCTTGACGGCACGGCGACCGATATCCGCGATCTGTGGACCGGGGACATGGTCGCCTTTGCGCTGGGCTGTTCCTTCACCTTCGAGCACGCGCTGATGCAGGCGGGCATTCCGCTCTGGCATATCGCGAATGACACCACGGTGCCGATGTTCCGCACCGTCCTCCCTTGCGTGCCCGCCGGGCCGTTCCGCTCCAACATGGTGGTCAGTATGCGCGCGATTGCGCCGGACCGCGTGGACGAGGCCGTCGCGCTCTCGCGCCGTTATCCGCTGGCGCATGGCGCGCCGGTGCATATGGGCGACCCCGCCGCAATCGGCATTGCCGATCTCAACCGCCCCGATTGGGGCGATTCCGCGCCCGTGACGGAGGGTCAGGTGCCGGTCTTCTGGGCCTGCGGCGTGACCCCGCAAGCCGCCATCGAGGCCGCCGCGCCCGCGCTTTGCATCACCCACCGCCCCGGCCATATGCTCATCACCGATATTCCCGAGGACGCGGAAACCCCGGTGCTGTCCCCGGTCAATTAACCAGGAAACCAACACGGAGATACCCATGAAAACCCTTACCGCCCTGCTTGCCACAACCACCATCCTCGCCACCCCGCTCGCCGCACAAGAGCTTTCGGTGGTGGGCAGCTGGTCCAGCCTGCCCCTGCACAAGCAATACGAGGCCCCGTTCTGGACCGAGACCCTGCCCGCCGCCTCGGGTGGCAAGATCAGCGTGGCGCTGACCACGCATAACCAGATGAACCTGGGCGTGGGCGACGTTTACCGCCTGCTGGGCGACGGGGTCTATGACGTGGGCATGACCGTGGCCGATTATGCCGTGGCCGACGCGCCCGAGCTTGAAGGGCTCGACGTGCCGCTTCTGGCGCTGACGGCGGATGAGGCGCGCGCGATGGTCGAGGCCGCCCGCCCGATGGTGCAGGATATCTTCCGCGACCGCTTCAACAGCCATGTCCTCGCCATCGCCCCCTATCCGCCGCAGGTGGTGTTCTGCAACGCGCCGGTCACGCAACTGTCGGATCTGGAGGGGCTGAAGGTCCGCGCCTCGGGCCGCATGACCGCGCAATTCCTTGAGGCTCTGGGCGCGGAGGGCATCAACGTGAGCTTTGGCGAGGTGCCCGGCGCGCTGCAAAACGGCGTGGTGGATTGCGCCGTGACCGGGGCCGGCTCGGGCTATAGCGCCGGCTGGTGGGAGGTCTCGACCCACCTGCTGCCCATTCCGCTGGGCGGCTGGGACAGCGTGGTGACGGCGATGAACCTTGACCGCTGGAACAGCCTTGACGCGGCCACGCAGGAATTGATCGCCACCGAGATCAAGGCCAATTTCGAGGACAAGGCCTGGGCCACCGCTCAGGATGCGCTTGTCAATGACATTGCCTGCCTCACCGGCAATGGCGACTGCCCCTCGGGCGAGGCGCGCGGCATGACATTGGTCGAGGTGTCGGAGGCCGATTTCGACCGGGCGCGCGAGGTGCTGGTGACGAAAGTGCTGCCCGACTGGGCGGCGCGCGCGGGCGATGATTGGGCCAAGCGCTGGAACGAGAGCGTCGGCGCGACCGTCGGCGTCACCATCGGCGCGGTGAACTGAGCATGACCGGCGCGGCGACACAGGCCGAGGCGTTGCTGTTGGTGCTGCGCCGGATCAACCGCGTGGTGGCGGTGCTGGTGGGCGCGGGCCTTCTGGCCTGCGCCGCGCTGGTGCTTTTGGATGTTGCGCTGCGCCGGGTTCATGCCTCGTTCGGCGGCACCGACGAGATCAGCGGCTATGTCATGGCCATCGCCACCGCCTGGGGCATGGGCTACGCGCTGATGGAGCTGGGCCATGTGCGCATCGACATCCTGCGCACGCGCGGCGGCGCGGCGGTGCGCGCCGTGTTCGATCTGTTCGCGCTTCTGGTGCTTACAGGCACGGTCAGCCTCGTGGCGATCCGGGCCTGGCCGGTGGTCGAGCGTTCGCTGGCCAACTCGTCCCGCGCCAACACGCCGCTGGAGACGCCGCTCGCGCTGGTGCAATTGCCGTGGTTCGCGGGCTGGGTCTGGTTCGCGCTGATGGCCTGGCTCACCTTTCTTGCCGCGCTCGTGCTGGTGGTGCAGGGCCGTTTCGACGCCGCCGACCGCGCTATCGGCGTGGTGGGTGAAGGGGAGGCCGTGCAATGATCTCTTACGCGGTTTTCGGCCTTCTGGGCCTCTTGAGCCTGTCCATCCCGGTGGGGATCGTGCTGTTCCTGCTGGGCTTTGGCCTCGACATCTTCTTCACGCCTTTCCCGCTGATGCGGGGGCTTGGCAATCTCGTCTGGTCCACGTCAAACAACCCCACGCTCATTGCCATTCCGTTTTTCGTTCTGCTGGGCGAAATCCTCGTGCGGTCGGGCATCGCCACGCGCACCTATGCCGCGCTCGATCATTGGGTAAGCTGGCTGCCCGGTGGCCTTGTCCATGCCAACGTCGCCACGGCGACGATGTTCTCCGCCACCTCGGGCAGTTCCGTGGCCACTGCCGCCACCGTGGCCACCGTCGCCATGCCGCAGGCGGAAAAGCTGGGCTATGACCCGCGCCTCTTCTCCGGGGCCATCGCGGCGGGCGGCACGCTCGGCATCATGATCCCGCCCTCGATCAACCTTATCGTTTACGGTTTCCTCACCCAAAGCTCGATCCCCAAGCTGTTTCTGGCGGGGCTCATTCCCGGTATCGGGCTGGCGCTCGCGTTCATGCTGGTGACCGTGCTCATCTGCCTCGTGCGCCCCGATCTGGGCGGCACAAGGCGGGTGTTCCCCATGGTGCAGATGATGCGGGCCTTGGTGCAGCTTATCCCCATCCTGCTCCTCTTCGCCGCGATCATCGGCTCGATCTACAAGGGCTGGGCCACGCCCACGGAGGCCGCATCCGTGGGCGTCGCGGGCGCGCTTATCATCGCCGCGCTTTTCGGCACGGTGAACGGCAGCGTGCTGGGCCAGAGCCTCTTGGGCACGGTCAAGATCACGGCGATGATCATGCTGGTGGTGATCGGCGCATCGTTCCTGAACTTCACCCTCGCCGCCGCCGGTCTGGGGCGCGAGTTGCAGACGATGCTGGGCGGTCTTGGCCTGTCGCCCCTGGGCACGATCCTTGTCATCGTTCTCATCTATATCGTGCTGGGGTTTTTCATCGAGACGCTGTCGCTGATGGTGGTGACCATCCCCATCGTGGTGCCGCTGGTGGTGGCGCAGGGGTTTGACCCGATCTGGTTCGGCATCCTGATGATCGTGCTGATCGAGATGGCGCTGATCACGCCGCCCGTGGGCCTCAACCTCTATGTGGTGCAGGGCGCGCGGCAGGGCGGGCGCATGTCCGAGGTGATGGTGGGCGCGGCCCCCTATGCCGCGACCATGCTGGCGATGGCGGGGCTGCTCATCGCCTTTCCGCAGATCGCGCTGTTTTTGCCGAACGCGGTGCAGTAGACCGGACTGCGGCAGGACCAAGGACGCAAACGACGTGACCGATACCGTTACCCAAGGCACATTCCCCCGCATCGGGCGGGTCGGCCTCGACGGGCTGCTGGTGTCGTTTGGCGACCGGCTGTCGGAGGCAGGCAACCGCGCGGCGCTCGCGTTTCGCGCGGCGGTGGAGCGGGCAAGCCCCGAGGGGGTGGAGGAAACCGCCACCTCGCTGGTTTCGGTGTTTTTGCGGCTCGATGCGCTCCATACCGACCCCGCCACCGTGGCGCGCGAGATGCAAACCCTGCTCGACAGCCGCGACTGGTATGCCGAGGCCTTGCCCGAGGGCCGCCGCCTGTGGCGCATCCCGACCGTTTACGGCACCGATCTTGCCCCGCAACTCTCTGAGGCCGCAGGCGAGGCGGGGCTTTCGCCCGAGGCCGCCGCAACCGAGATCGCCACCACCCGCGTGCGCGTGCAGACCATCGGTTTCGCCCCCGGCCAGCCATACTTGGGCGAGTTGCCCGCGCATTGGAACATCCCCCGTCAACAAGCGCTCACCGACCGTGTTCCGGTCGGCGCGCTGGTGGTGGCGATCCGGCAACTGGTGCTCTTTTCGGTCTCGACGCCGACCGGCTGGCGGCATATCGGGCAGACCGCGTTTCGCCTGTTTCGCCCCGAGGCCGAGGCACCCTTCGTGCTGCGCCCCGGTGACGAGGCGATTTTTGAGGCCGTGGCGCGCGAGCAATTCGAGCATCTGCGCGCCGCGGGCCCCGACGGCGGTGCGACATGCGAGGCGATCCGATGAGCCGCGCCCTGCACATCCATCAGGCCGGACCGGGGCTGACCGTGCAGGATCTGGGTCGCCCCGGCTACCTCGCCTACGGGCTGTCGCGCGGGGGCGCGTCGGACCGTCTGGCGCTTTATGAGGGTGCGGCGCTGCTGGGCCAAGACCCGGCGCTGGCGGCGCTGGAAATGGCAGGGATGGGCGGCACGTTCACGGCGACCGAGGCGCTGCGCATCGCGCTGACCGGCGCGCCCATGCGGGCAAGCATCGACGGCGCGGCGCTGGCGTGGAACGCCTCGCACCTTCTGCCCGTAGGCGCGCGGCTCACCATCGGCCCGGCCACCGCTGGGGTCTATGGCTACCTGCATCTGGGCGGCGGCATCGCCACGCCGGACATCCTCGGCGCGCGCTCCGCCCATCTTGCCGCCGGGATAGGCCGCGCGCTCAAGGCGGGTGATAGCCTTCCCATCGGCCCGGACCGGGGCCATGAGACTGGCCTGCTCCTCGACCCCGAGGACCGCTTTGCGGGTGGCGAGGTTCGGGTGGTGGCGGGGTATCAGACCCCCATGTTCCCCGACGAGGAGGTGACGCGCTTCGAGTGCACCCGCTTTACCCGCGACGCGCGCGGCAACCGCATGGGCGTGCGCCTCGCTCCCGATGGCGCGGGTTTTGCCGCCCGCGCGGGCCTCACCGTGCTGTCCGAGGCGATCGTGCCGGGCGATATCCAGATCACCGGCGACGGCGCGCCTTTCGTGCTGATGGCCGAATGCCAGACCACGGGCGGCTATCCCCGCATCGGCGCGGTGCTTCCCTGCGATGTGCGGCGCGTGGCGCAGGCCGCGCCGGGCACCGCGCTGCGCCTGCGCTTCGTTGCGCCCGAGGAAGCCTTGGCAGCCGAACGCCGTGCCGCCGAGGCCCGCGCCACCCTGCGCCGCCGCTTGACCCACCTGACACGCGACCCCCACGACATCCGCGATCTTCTGTCCTATCAACTCATCAGCGGCGCGATTGCCGGGAACGAGGAGGAATGAGCCATGCAAACCACCGTCGATCTCAACGCCGATATGGGCGAGAGCTTTGGCCCCTGGACAATGGGCGATGACGCGGCGCTACTCGATACCATCAGCTCCGCCAACATCGCCTGCGGCTTTCACGCGGGCGACCCGGATGTGATGGCGGCGACGATGGCGCGCGCGGTGGCGAATGGCACCGGCATCGGCGCGCATCCCGGTCTGGCCGACCTTCAGGGGTTCGGGCGCAACCGCATGGACGTGCCCCATGCGACGCTGGCCAATCAGGTCCGCTATCAGTTGGGCGCGGCGCAGGCGATGGCGCGCGCGGCGGGGGGCGCTGTGCGGCACCTGAAGCTGCACGGTGCCTTGGCCAATATGGCCTCCGAGGATGAGGCGCTTGCCCGCGCCTGCTACGACGCGGCGCTGTCGGTTGACCCGGAAATCATCATCATGGTGCTTGCGGGCACGGCGCAGGAGGCTGCGGCGCGCAGCCTCAATGCCCGCATCGCCTGCGAAATCTTCGCCGACCGCGCTTATAACGCCGATTGCACGCTGGTGGACCGGCGCCTGCCCGGCGCGGTGATCCATGACGCGGATCACGCGGCGGAGCGTATCCTCGCCATGCTGCGCGCGGGCGCGATCATCGCCGAGGACGGCACGCATATCCCCACCCGGATCGACACGATCTGCCTGCACGGCGACACGCCCGAGGCGGTGGACATCGCGCGCGCGCTTCGTGCGGGGCTGGAGGCGGCGGGCCTTCGCGTGGCGCAGTTCGACGGCGCGCGGGGATAGCGGCTCAGGCCGCGACCAGCCGCCGTTCCTTGATCGGCAGGTGGATGATGGCCGAGAAGGCCCCCACACCAACCCCGATCCACCAGACCAGCGTGTAGTCACCCGTCACATCATAAAGCCGCCCGCCCAGCCACACGCCCATGAAACTGCCCAACTGGTGCGAGAAGAACACGATCCCGTAAAGCGTGCCCATGTAGCGCAGCCCGTAAAGATGCGCGACAAGCCCGGAGGTCAGTGGCACCGTCGCCAGCCAGAGCGAGCCCATGGCCACCGAGAAGAGGAGCACTGTGCCCGGTGTGATCGGCGTCAGCATGAAGGCGGCGGCAACGAATGTGCGCGCGGTATAGATCCCCGCCAGCAGGTATTTCTTGGAATACCGGTTGCCCAGCCACCCGGCCATCAGCGTGCCGCCGATATTGGCCAGACCGATGAGCGAGATCGCCACCGCGCCAAGCGCCGAGGTGGTGGTGATGCCCATGCCGTGCAGCACGCCGCCGGGCATGATCGGGCCGCACATCTCTGTCACCAGCGCGGGGAAATGCGCGGTGATGAAGGCAAGCTGATAGCCGCAACTGAAAAACCCGAGGAAAATCAGCGTATAGGACGGGTCTCGAAACGCTTTCCTGAGGATCGTGCCCATGGACTCTTCAAGTTCCCCGCGGCTCACCGGCGCGGGCGTGCGCATCAGCGGCAGCATCACCAGAACCGCAAGGATGGTGGCGGCAAAGACCAGAAACACGCTCTGCCAGCTCAGGAATCCCAGCATCCATTCGGCCAGGGGCGCGCCGAACACCTGACCCGCCGAACCGGCTGCGGTGGCGATGGCAAGGCTCATCGAGCGGTTTTCGTCCGAGCTGGCCCGCCCGACCACGGCAAGGATCACGCCAAAGCCGGTGCCCGCGATGCCGAACCCCACCAGCACCTCGTAAAGCTGGTGCGCCTCTGGCGAGACGGCAAAGGACGACAGCACAAGCCCCGCGGCATAGACGATCGCGCCGAGGATGATCGCACGCCGGTCGCCCACCTTCTCGGCCATGGCACCAAAGATCGGCTGGCCGATGCCCCAGGCAAGGTTCTGGATGGCGATGGCCAGCGAGAATTCCGCGCGCGGCCAGTTGAATTCCTCGGCAATCGGGATCTGGAACACGCCAAAGGAGGCGCGGATCGCGAAGGAGACAAGAACGATGATGCAGCCTGCAATCAGAACAGGTGTGATCAGGGGGGCGGATTTCTGCATTGGGTCCTCGCGCGTCAGACGGCGCACCCTACGCCATGGCGCGGCGGCGTCAATTGAGCCAATGTGTTGTCGGCTATGACGTGGGTGCAAGCCTGCGGATCACCGGGGCCATGATGAGCGGCGTAAGATACATCGGCACCTGATAAAGCCCGATGAACAGCAGGAGCGCGGCGGCGGTCTCGGGGGGCAGGGCACCCAGAAAGAGCGCCAGGTTGCGATTGCCCGCGATGATGGTCAGTGCCGGCGCGTCGTGCGGCACGCGGCGGCGCGTGAGCAGAAGGGCCGCCCCCTGTGCCCCGAAACTGAGCGCGAAGACCATGCCGAGCGTGACCCAGAACGTGGGTGTTACGGTCAGGAGCGCAGGCCCCACCGCCGACATCAGCCCTACCACCACCGCCGCCATGGCAAGCGTGGTAAGCCCGTCCACCGCGCCCTGTCCCTCTGACCCGCGCAGCCACGGCAGGCGCGCGCGCAAGAGCACCCCCGCCCCGCCCGCCAGCACGATCACGACCAGCAGGCGCAAGGCGGCCTCGACCACCACCAGAGGTGCGCCAAAGACCGGCAGGAGCCAGAACACCGGCAGCACCGTCAGCGGCAAGAGCGCCGTGCCAAGCACCAGTTGCCGCAGCGCCGGGGTCGGGTCTCCGCCCGCGAGGATGGTGAGGCCCGGACTGCCGGTCAGCGGTGGCGCGGCCAGCACCAGCACAAGACCGATGCCTAGCACCGTGCCAGAGGCCCCGAGCGCCCAGAGCAAAAGGATCGCCACAACCGGCAGGGCAAGCTGCATCAGAAGCGTGATCGCCAGATAGCGCGGCAGGCTGTGGCGTCCCGGAAAGGCCGCGCGCAGATCGACCCGCAGCGCGGCGAGAAAGAGAAGCAATGCAATCATCGGAAAGATGAACGGGGCAAGCGCCTCGGCCAGGGGCGGGGCGAGAACGCCAAGCCCCAGCCCCAGCACCAGCATCAGCCTCCCGTGACGCGCCAGCGCCGCAAGACCACCGATCATAGCGCCGCCGCGCCGCGCGCCGCCTGATCGTAGCTGCCCGAAAGCGTGCGCAGCAGGGCGGCAAGGCGCGACATCTCGGCCCGGTCAAGGCCAAGCTGCTCGACCGAGCGCACCAGAAGCCGCTCGCGCACCTGCCCGTAACGGGTGCAGTAATCCGCCCCGGCAGGCGTCACCGTCACGGTCTTTTCCTTGCCCTTGCGCCCGGTCTCGACCAGCCCGTGCGCCGCCAGCTTCTTGACCGCGTAGCTGACGATATGGGTGTCCTCGATGTTGAGCACGAGGCAGATATCGGCAAGGCTCTTGGGCCGCGCGCGATGATGCACGAGATGCACCACCAGCACCTCGAGCGGCGCAAGCCCCGGCATCCCGGCGGCGGTCATGCAGCGCGACATCCAGCGTTGAAAGGCGTTGTTCGCCATGGTCAGGGCAAACTCCATCTCCGATAGTTCCGGCAGACCGGACTTCGCCAGATGCGCCGAAGAGACGACCGGGCCGCCTATCGCGCGAGCATCGTTTGCGGGATCCATAGCGCGATCTCCGGGAAGAGGGTGAGAATGGCGGTGGCCAGCACCAAGAGGAGGAAGAACGGAAAGGCATAGCGCGCGATCTCGAATATCCCGCGCCCGGTGATGGATTGCAGCACGAAAAGGTTGAAGCCCACGGGCGGCGTGATCTGGCTCATCTCCACCACAAGAACAAGGAAGATGCCGAACCAGATCGGGTCAATCCCGGCGGCCAGCACCATGGGCAGAATGACCGAGGTTGTCAGCACCACAATGGAAATCCCGTCAAGGAACATGCCCAGCACGATGAAGAACACCACCAATGCGGCCAGCAGCGCATTGGCCGAATAGCCCTGCTCGCCGATCCACGCCGCGAGCGCGCGGGGGATGCCGGTATAGCCCATGGCCACCGTCAGGAAGGCCGCGCCGACAAGGATAAAGGCGATCATGCAGGTGGTGATCGTGGCCCCGCGCAGCGCGCCCCATGTCGCGGCCCAGTCAAGCGAGCCGCCAAGACCTGACAGGATCAGCGCGCCCAGAACGCCCACCACCGCCGCCTCGGTCGGCGAGGCGAGACCCGCATAGATCGAGCCGATCACCGCAACGATCAGCAGGATCGTCGGCCCCAGAAGCATCACCGCGCGCAGCTTTTCCGCCCATGTCGTCACCGGTTCCGCCGCAGGCATCCGGCTCCGGTTCATCAGCGCCCAGATCATCGTATAGCCCGAAAAGAGCGCCGCCAGCAGAATTCCCGGCCCGATCCCGGCCAGAAACAGCCGCGCGATGCTCTGCTCGGTCGCAGCCCCGTAGACGATGAGGATGATCGAGGGCGGGATGAGAAAGCCGAAGGTGCCTGATCCCGCCAGTGTGCCGATGATCATGCGCTGATCATAGCCGCGCCGGGTGAGTTCGGGCACCGACATGCGCCCCACCGTCGCCGTGGTGGCCGCCGACGAGCCGGAAACGGCGGCAAACAGCGCACAGCCGAAGATGTTGGCATGAAGCAGCCGCCCCGGCAGGCGCGTCGTCAGCGGCGCCAGCCCCGAGAACATGTCCGACGACAGCCGCGAGCGGAACAGGATCTCGCCCATCCAGATGAACATCGGCAGCGCGGTCAGGTCCCAGATGTTGAGCGCGCCCCAGACCTTGGTGGCAAAGACCAGTTCCACCGGGGCCGAGGAGGCGATGAGCATCGCCGCCAGCCCCACCGCAATCAGCGCGAAGCCCACCCAGAGGCCAAGCGCGAGGCAGCCAAAGAGGATTGCCACAAGGATGAGCGAGAGCGTTTCAATGCCCATCGGTGCCGCCCTTCGCGTCTTCCGCGCGCTGATAGGCCGGGGCCTCGCCGAGCAGAAGCGTCACCAACTCGTCAAGGAGCGCCAGTGCCAGCAGGGCCAGCCCCGCCACCAGCACCGTCTGCGGCACCCAGAGCGGAAATTTGGCCATGCCGAAAGAGACCGCGTTGAAGGACCACGAATCCCAAGCCTGAAGCGCCGCGCTATAAAGCGCGAAGCCGCACAGCCCGAGCGCCGCCAGAAGCGCCAGCGCCGCCACGCCGCGCGCCAGCGGCGCGGGCAGCGCGCCCACCAGCATGGTGACCCGGACATGGCCGCCCGTGCGCAAGGTGCCCGCCAGCGCCAGAAAGGCCGCGCCGACGAAAAGAAACCCGCCAAGTTCCGACAGCGACGTGATGGCGATGCCCGCCGGTTCATGCCCCATCGCGATCAGGCTGCGATCAATCACGCGGCCCGCGACCTGCACCATCACCAACACGGCAATCGCCACCAGCGCCAGCGCCGCCAGCACCAGACCCCCGCTGTAAAGGCGGTCGAGCGTCCTGCGCAGCATGGCAAGGCTCCTTTGTTGGGAAATCCGGGCGGGCGGGGTTCATCCCCGCCCGCGATGCGCCGCTCAGTTGCGGGCGTAGGAGTCCAGGATCAGCGCACCCTCGGGGCCTGCCGATTTTTTCCATTCCTCGGTCATGGTCGCGCCGATCTCGCGCAGTTGCGCAGCCAGTTGGCCGGAGGGCTGATGCACCTGCATCCCGTTCTCCTTGAGCGTGGCGATCTTGGTCTCGGTCTCGGCCACGGACATTTCCCAGCCGCGCAATTCCGCCTCGGCTGCCGCCTCGAAAACCGCGTCCTGCTGATCTTCGGGCAGCGCCTCGAAGGCGCGGGTGTTGACGAACACCATGTTCTTGGGCAGCCAGGCCTGCGTGTCGATGTAATGGCCGACGAAATCCCAGGCCTGCGACGACACGCCGGTCGAGGGCGAAGTGATCATCGCCGCGATCCGCGAGGTGGAAAAGGCGGTCGGGATATCGCCCGCCTCGACCGTGGTCGGCACCGCGCCCATGAGCTGTGCCAGCCGCTCGGTGGCGGTGTTGTAGGCGCGGAAATTGACGCCCTGAAGCTGCGCGGTCGAGGTCACTTCCTCGGTGACATAAAGGCTCTGACCCGGCCACGGCACGGCAAAGAGCAGCGTCAGCCCCTGCTCGGCCAGCTTGGCGGCGATCTGGTTGCGTGACGCCTCCCAGAGCCGTGCCGCGTCGGCATAGCTCGCGGCGAGGAAGGGCACCGAATCGACGCCGAAAATGGCGTCCTCATTGGCCAGTTGCGACATCAGGATCTCGCCGATGGGCGCAAGGCCGCGCCGCACCGAATCGCGGATCTCGGGATGCGCAAAAAGCGATCCCGCCGAATGGACGGTGATGGTCAATGCGCCCTCGGTGGCGCTGGCCACATCCTCGGCGAATTGGGCTATGTTCTGGGTGTGAAAGACCGAATCGCCATAGGGCGTGGGCATGTCCCAATTGGTCTGGGCGCTTGCCGCGCCCGCGCCAAGGGCGATGGCCCCGCTGAGGGCCAAGGTGAAAAGATGTTTCATTCTATCGTCTCCCAAGTGGATAAACCGGCCGGTTGTTGCCCCGGTTGACGAAAGCCTGACGCCTCACTGACAATTTGTCAACAAATTGTCCATGTCGGCCTGTGTCGGTCGGCTCAGGCGGCTTGCCAGACCTGAAAGAGCACGCCCGAAGCAAAGGCCCCGACGAGCGACAGCACCAGATAAAGCACAAACACCCGCGGTTTCACCAGCGCCCAGACCGCGATAGCCGCAGGCAGCGAGGTCACACCACCCGCCACCAGAAAGGCCAGACCGGCACCGGGGGCCATGCCCTGCGCCACCAGCCCGCCCACCAGCGGCAGCGCGGCATAGCCGTTGAGATAGGCAGGCACCCCGATCAGCGTGCCAAGCGCGATGGGGCCAAGCCCGGTGCCGCCCAGCACGCCGGTGATCGTCTCGGCGGGGACAAAGGCCAGCATCAGGCTTTCAAGGACAAAGGCCAACGTCAGCCATTTGAGCAGGAACAGGGTCACATTGAGCGCCTCGCGCCCGAATTTTGCGCGCCGTTCCGGCTCGGCCCAGAAGCGCCAGACCACAGGCTTGGGCGCGCGCAGCTTGGCACCGCCGCAACCGCCATTGCCGATCCCCTCGCGCAGCGGATCCGACAGGCCCCCGGCACGCGCTAGCAGATGCACGACCCAGCCCCCCAGCAGGCCAAGCCCGATCGCCGCCAGCATCTTGGCCACGGCGAATTCCAGCCCCAGCACGCCCGTGGTCAGCACGAACATCGACGGATCCATCACCGGCGACGCGAGCCAAAAGGCCATCACCGCCGAGAGCGGCACGCCCATGGCCAGAAGCGCCGCGATGAGCGGGATCACCCCGCAGGAGCAGAAGGGCGAGAGCGCACCGGCAAGCGCCGCGAGCGTGATCATCACCACCGGCGCGCCGGTAAAGGCGCGCGCGATCAGGTTGTCGGCTCCGGTGGCCGTGGCCCAGGCGGCAATCGCGATGGAGAGGATCAGGAACGGCCCGGTGCTGCTCAGCGCATCGAGGGTAAAGCGCAGCGTCGCCCCGGCCTGCGCCCGGTCGGTGACGGCCAGGACCGCAAGGATCAGCAGGGTCACAAGCCAGACACGTTCCTTGTGCCACAGGCGGCGCAAAACTGCGGGCAGGCGCGATTGCGGAAGGCTGGCCTCTGTCATATCCATATCCCTAGTGTTTTCGTCGTTTATGGTAAAAAAACTCAGGCTGCGTCGTCATTCCTCGCCAGCGTCACGCCCACGCAGCATTCGGCGGTAAGAAAATCGAGCATCCTGCGCATGGCCGCGAAATCCACACGGTTCAGCACCGCGCGGCCCTGCCGTTCCTGCACCACCAGCCCGGCATCGACCAGCGTCGAGAGGTGATGCGCCAGCGTCGAGGGGGCCTGATCCAGATGCTGCCCGATCTCGCCCACAATCAACCCCTCCTCGCCCGCGCGCACCAGAAGGCGAAAGATCGCAAGGCGTGTGTCATGGCCAAGGGCAGCAAGGGCGCGGGCGGTGGGGCTAGTAAGGCTCATGATTCGAAAATAACCACATCTCTAGTTATATCAATCCATTTCCGCCTGCGCGGCCATGGTCGCCACCCCGTCCGTCCCCCGTCGCACGCGCAGATCCAGACCGCCCTTGCTCTCACGCGCCTCGATCACCACCGCCGCGCCGCAGATCAGCGGGCTGAGGCCGCGATAGGTGAAGCGCGCGGGCAGGCGACCCGCGCAATGGGTGGCGAGATTCATCATCCATACCGCCTGCAACGGCCCGTGAACCACAAGGCCTTCATAGCCCTCCACCTGCGTGGCATAGGGATGGTCATAATGGATACGGTGGCCGTTGAAGGTGAGCGCGGAGAAGCGGAAGAGCAGCGCGGGATCGGGGGTGATCTGCCACGCGGTCGCACCGGGCCAGTCCTCGGCGCGCGGGGGCGTCACGACCGCGCCGGGCTTGGGATCCTCGCGGTAGACGATGTCCTGCCGCTCGTCCAGGCGCAGCGTCCCTGCGACACGATAGGCATGGCGCAGCGAGACAAAGCCGAGCGGCCCGCTGCGCCCCTCCTTGAACGTGACATCCTCGATGGTGGTCTCGCGTGTGACCACGTCGCCGGGGGCGAAGGGGGCGTGAAACACCACCTCGCCCCCCGCCCACATCCGGCGCGGCAGCGGCAGGGCGGGCAGGAACAGCCCCGGCTTGGGGTGGCAATCGCGGCCCAGAAGGTCAGGCGTCACCGCGTCGGGCGAAAGGCACCAGTGCAGGCCCGCGGGCACAGGGGCCTCGGCGGCCTCTGCCAGCGTGCCCGCCAGCGTCACGCGGAAATGGTCGATCAGCCGGTCGGTGATCGGCTCTTGCCGGGTGAAGCCATGCCCGATCCAGCCCGTATAGTCGTCCATGCCCCCTCCTATCCGGTCCGTCCCGCCCCGTAGGATTTGGGCAGGCCCAGCACCTGTTCGGCTATGTAGCAGAGAATGAGATTGGTAGAGATCGGCGCAATCTGGTAAAGCCGCGCCTCGCGCCATTTGCGCTCCACATCATATTCCTCGGCAAAGGCAAAGCCGCCATGGGTCTGCATACAGGCCTCGCCCGCCTCCCAGCTTGCCTCGGATGCGAGCAACTTGGCGGTATTGGCCTCGACTCCGGGGTTTTCGCCTGCGTCATACATCGCCGCCGCGCGGTAGACGATGGCCTCGGCGGCCATCAGATGCGCCTGCGCGCGTGCCAGCGGGAACTGAACGCCCTGATTGGCGCCGATGGGCTCGCCGAACACCACCCGCTCGCGGGCATAGCCAGCACCTTTTTCCAGGAACCACTTGGCGTCGCCGATGCATTCGGCCGCAATCAGGATACGCTCGGCATTCATGCCCGACAGGATATAGCGAAAGCCGCGCCCCGCCTCGCCGATGAGGCTGTCGGCGGGGATGCGCAGGTTGTCGAAAAAGACCTCGGTCGTGGCGTGGTTGATCATCGTGCGGATCGGGCGGATGTCGATGCCGTTGCCGAGCCTGCCGCGCAGATCGACCAGAAAGACCGACAGGCCGTCGGTGCGCGATTGCGCCTCTTCGCGCGGCGTGGTGCGGGCCAGAAGGATCATCAGGTCGGACTGTTCCGCGCGCGAGGTCCAGATCTTCTGGCCGTTGATGACATAGTCATCGCCGTCGCGCCGCGCCGTTGTCTTCAGCGCCAGCGTATCGGTGCCGCTGGTCGGTTCGGTCACGCCGAAGGCTTGCAGGCGCAGGGAACCATCCGCGATGCCCGGCAGATACGCCGCCTTCTGCGCTTGCGACCCGTGCCGCAAGAGCGTGCCCATCGTATACATCTGCGCGTGACAGGCGGCGGCGTTGCAGCCAGAGCGGTGGATTTCCTCGAGGATCACGGCGGCGGCGGTCAGGGGCAGGCCAGAGCCGCCGTAGTCCTCCGGGATCATCGCCGCCAGATAGCCCTCGGCGATGAGCGCGCCCACGAATTCGCCCGGATAGGCGCGGCGCGCATCCAGATCGCGCCAATATGCACCGGGGAAGCGCGCGCAAACCTTGGCCACGCCCTCACGGATATCGGCAAACTCGGAGGTCGGATCGAAAACGGTCATGGTGTGCCCCCTGTCCTTGCCACCGGATACCTTGCAGGTTTTGCGCCCAAGGGAAATACGCGTCGCGCGAAACCGGGCTTTCCCCCGCCATGCGGAACAGGCATGTTCGGCTGCGACACCCAAGGAGCCTGCCCATGCCCGATGATCTGTCCGGTCTGCTTGTCGTCTCGGTCGAACAGGCGGTGGCCGCGCCCTATTGCTCGGGGCGTCTGGCCGAGGCGGGCGCGCGCGTGATCAAGGTGGAGCGCCCGGAGGGCGATTTCGCGCGCGGCTATGATAGTCTTGTCCATGGCGAGAGTGCCTATTTCGTCTGGCTGAACCGGGGCAAGGAATCGATCTGTCTTGACCTGCGGAACCTGACCGACCGCGCGTTGATGGAGCGGATGCTGGCCCGCGCGGATATCTTCATCCAGAACCTGGCACCGGGGGCCATTGACCGGCTGGGATTTGCGCCTGACCGGCTGCGCGCCGACTATCTGCGCCTTATTACCGTGTCGATCTCGGGCTACGGTGAGGAGGGGCCGCTCGCGGAGTTGAAGGCCTATGATCTGCTGGTGCAGGCCGAGACGGGCCTCTCGTCCATCACCGGAAATGAGCATGGCCCCGCCCGCACCGGCGTGTCGGTCTGCGATATCGCGGCGGGGATGACGGCCTATCAGGCGGTGCTGGAGGCATTGATCGGACGTGCCACGACCGGCGAGGGGCGGCATATCGCGGTGTCGCTCTTTCACGCGCTCGCCGACTGGATGAACGTGCCCTATCTGCAATATGCCTATGGCGGCAAGGTGCCGCCGCGCGCGGGCCTCAATCATCCCACCATCGCGCCCTATGGCGTCTATGACGGAAGCGATGGCAAATCCGTGCTGATCTCGATCCAGAACGAGCGGGAGTGGGCCACCTTCTGCGAGGTGATCCTGGACGATGCCGCCCTTGCCCGCGATCCACGCTTTGACAGCAACTCGAACCGGGTCGCCAATCGCACCGCGCTCGATGCGATCCTGCGCCCGGTCTTTGGCGCCCTGCCGCGCGACGCCATGGCCGAGCGGTTGCGCGCGGCCCGCATCGCCTATGGTCGCGTGAGCGATCTGGCGGATTTGCACACCCATCCTCAGGCCAGCCATGTCACGGTCGAGACGCCTGGCGGCCTGGTGCGGATGCTGGCACCCGGCGCGCTCATCGACAACAGGCCCGCCACGTCTGGTCCGGTGCCGGAACTGGGCGCGCATTCAGATGCCTTGCGCGCGGAGTTCGGGGCCTGACCCGTCAATCGCCGCGTGATCAACCAGCCATCGGGCCACGGCGACGGAACAGGTGGCGGCCTTGGCCAGATTGGGCTTATATCTGGCGGTATATGACAAGTCCGACGCCGCGCTCAGGGTAAAGTCGGGCACAGAACCCGCGAGAGTTGCCCCGGAAGGAGACGCCATGCCCCTGACCATGACCAGAGAGGTTTTCATCACCTGCGCCGTCACCGGTTCGGGTGCCACGCAGGACCGCAGCCCGCATGTGCCGCGCAGTCCGCAAGAGATTGCCGAGAGTGCCATCGACGCGGCGAAGGCAGGCGCGGCCATCGTGCATTGCCATGTGCGCGACCCCGAGAGCGGCGCGCCGTCGCGCAGGCTCGAGTTTTACCGCGAGGTGACGGATCGCATCCGCGCCGCAGAGGTGGACGTGATCCTGAACCTCACGGCCGGGATGGGGGGCGATCTGGTCTTTGGTCCGCCCGATGCACCGCTGCCGCTGCGCGAAACGGGCACCGACATGATCGGGGCCGAGGCGCGCGTCGCCCATATCGCCGCCTGCCTGCCCGAGATCTGCACGCTCGATTGCGGCACGATGAATTTCGCCGAGGCCGACTATGTGATGACCAACACGCCCGGCATGTTGCGCGCCATGGGACGGATGATGACCGAACTGGGCGTGAAGCCCGAGATCGAGGCGTTTGACACCGGGCATCTGTGGTTTTCCAAGGAGCTGGTGCGCGAGGGCGTGCTGGAGGCCCCCGCGCTGGTGCAACTTTGCATGGGCGTGCCCTGGGGCGCGCCGGATGACCTCAATACCTTCCTGGCGATGGTCAATAATGTGCCCGACGCTTGGACCTTTTCGGCCTTCTCATTGGGCCGCAACCAGATGGCCTATGCTGCCGCCGCCGTTCTCGCGGGTGGCCATGTGCGGGTGGGGCTGGAGGACAACCTCTGGCTCGAAAAGGGCGTGCTTGCGACCAACGCGCAACTGGTCGAACGCGCGGTGGGCATCGTCGAGCGGATGGGCGCGCGGGTGATGGGGCCGCAAGAGGTGCGCGCGAAGCTGGGCCTTGTGAAGCGGGCCCCGAAATGAGCCGCGCCGCGATCATCGGCGGCGGCGTGATCGGCGGCGGCTGGGCCGCACGGTTCCTGCTGAATGGCTGGGATGTGGCGGTGTTCGACCCCGACCCGGAGGCCACGCGCAAGATCGGCGCGGTGCTCGACAATGCCCGCCGGGCGCTGCCGACCCTTTATGACCGGGCGCTGCCGTCCGAGGGGCGCCTGAGCTATTGCACCGATCTGGCCGAGGCGGTGGCCGGCGCGGACTGGGTGCAGGAGAGCGTGCCCGAGCGGCTCGACCTCAAGCACCGCGTGCTGGCGCAGATCATGGCCGAGGCACCCGAGCGGGCGATCATCGGCTCCTCCACCTCGGGCTTCAAACCCTCGCAACTGAACGCCGACGGCGCGCGCGCCATCGTCGCGCATCCCTTCAACCCGGTTTACCTTCTGCCTCTGGTGGAGCTTGTCGGCGCGCCCGAGACCTGCGCCCGCGCCGCCGATACGCTGCGGGCGCTGGGCATGTTCCCTCTCACGCTGCGCAAGGAGATCGACGCCCACATCGCCGACCGCTTTCTCGAGGCGGTCTGGCGCGAGGCGCTCTGGCTGGTCAAGGACGGCATCGCCACGACCGAAGAGATCGACGAGGCGATCCGCATGGGCTTTGGCCTGCGCTGGGCGCAAATGGGCCTGTTCGAGACCTACCGCATCGCCGGGGGCGAGGCCGGGATGAGGCATTTCCTGGATCAGTTCGGCCCGGCGCTGCAATGGCCCTGGACGCGGCTGATGGATGTGCCCGAGTATGACGATGCGCTGGTGGATCTCATCGCCGGACAGTCGGACGCGCAATCGGGCCATATGGGCATCCGCGATCTGGAGCGGCTGCGCGATGACAACCTTGTTGCGATGATGCGCGCCCTCAAGCAGACCGGCAGCGGCGCGGGCGGTGTGATCCTCGGGCATGAGGCCACTCTGCCGCAGTCTTTGGACGAGGGTTGAGCGCGGCCAACCGCCTCCGTTGATCCCGCTGAGGCCGGTGCCGTCCGCCATGCGGCGGCGCGGCCAAATACTTTGCGTGTGCAGAAAACCGGCACGACGCGCGCGCCGCGATGAAATTCGCGGCACCTGCACCCGGATGACCACGGAATCTCGCGCACACCGTGGCAGGACCGGCAGACGCGCGCTTTTGTGACAACGCTCGCCACCTCGCGCGCCTCGCCTTCGGTGGGAACCGATAGCGGAGCGTTGCCGACGAACGACACAACCGTGATGCTGCCAGGCACGCCAGACATGGTCACCCGGTCCGGATGACGCCTGCGCAGCCCTGACAAGGGAGTCGCAAGACCATGAAAAAGACCCTGCTGGCCGGATTGGCCACCTCTACCGCGCTCTTCGCCGCTCCGGCGCTGGCGCAGGATTGTCCCATCAAGGTGGGCGTGCTGCACTCGCTGTCGGGGACGATGGCGATCTCGGAGACCACGCTCAAGGATACCGTCCTGATGCTTGTCGATCAGCAGAACGCCAAGGGCGGGCTTCTGGGCTGTGAGATCGAGGCGGTGGTGGTCGATCCCGCCTCCGATTGGCCGCTCTTTGCCGAGAAGGCGCGCGAATTGCTGACCGTGAGCAATGTTGACGTGATCTTCGGGTCCTGGACCTCTGTCAGCCGCAAGTCGGCGCTTCCGGTGCTGGAGGAATTGAACGGGCTGATGTTCTACCCCGTGCAATACGAGGGCGAGGAATCGTCCAAGAACGTGTTCTACACCGGTGCCGCGCCGAACCAGCAGGCGATCCCGGCGGTGGACTATTTCCTCGAGGAGCTGGGCGTCGAGAGCTTCGCGCTTCTGGGCACCGACTATGTCTATCCCCGCACCACCAACAACATTCTCGATTCCTACCTGAAATCCAAGGGCATCGCCGCCGAGGACATTTTCGTAAATTACACCCCCTTCGGCCATTCCGACTGGGCGACCATCGTGGGCGACGTCGTGGCGCTCGGCGCGGGCGGCAAGAAGGTGGGCGTGATCTCGACCATCAACGGCGACGCCAATATCGGCTTTTACAAGGAACTGGCCGCCGCCGGTGTCAGCGCCGACGATATCCCCGTCGTCGCCTTTTCCGTGGGCGAGGAGGAGCTGTCGGGCCTCGACACGACCGAACTGGTCGGTCATCTCGCGGCGTGGAATTATTTCATGTCCGCGGACACGCCTGAAAATGCCGCCTTCATCGAGGCGTGGCATGCCTTCATCGGCGATACGAACCGCGTCACCAACGACCCGATGGAGGCGCATTACATCGGTTTCAACATGTGGGTGAATGCCGTGACCGAGGCGGGCACGACAGATGTCGACGCCGTGCGCGCGGCGATGTGGGGGCAGGAATTCCCCAACCTGACCGGCGGCATGTCGGTGATGAATGCCAACCATCATCTCTCGAAGCCGGTGCTGATCGGCGAGATCCGCGCCGATGGGCAATTCGACATCATCAGCCAGACCGAAGAGGTGCCGGGCGACGCCTGGACCGATTTCCTGCCCGAAAGCGCGGTGCTGAAAAGCGACTGGCAAAATCTGAACTGCGGCATGTTCAACACAGAGACGAGCACCTGCATTCAGGTGACCTCGAACTACTGACCCGCTGCGGCCCGGGCGGCTCCGGCCGCCCGGCCCTCCCCTTTCTCTGACATGACCGGATCGCCCCATGCGCCCTGATCCCTTGCGCGCCTTTGTCCATGCGCTCGCCTTGCTGCTGGTCCTGCTGATACCGGGCACGGGCCATGCCCAGACGCTTTTGCAACCGCTCCTGCAAGAGCATCGCGCGGCGATCGCCACCCCCTCGCGCGGCACGGCTGGCGCGATGGTGGCGGCGCTCCTGACCTCCGGCCATCCCGAGGCACCGGCGTTTCTGCGCCGCTGGCAGGATCGTGGTGTCGTGGAGCGGCGCGCGGACGGGATCTTTCTCTACAGCGACGATGCGGGCGGGCTGACAGAGATCGACGGGGGCATGACGGTAACGGGCCTGACAAGCCGGGATGTGTCACCGATCCGGCCCAATGCGGGTGTGCGTGCCGTCGTTGCCGCTGCACTGGTGCCGTTCGAATTGTCAGACGCCGACCCCGACCGCCGCCGCGCGGCACTCGATGCCATTGCCCGCAGCCCCGAGGCGGGGCAGATCGCGCCGCTTGCAGCGTCGCTCGACGGCGAGGCGGATGCAGGCCTGCGCGCGCGCAAGGCGCGGCTTCTCACGCTGCTCACCGCGCAGTTCGGCCCGGATCGCGCAGACCGGCTTGCGGCGATAGAGAGCCTTGCAGGCGACACCGCCATAGAGGCGCGCGCCGTTCTCAACCAGATCGCCGCCCGGGTGCCCGGCGTGGCGGCAGTGCTGCCCGAGGGGGTCAATATCGCGCGGGTGCTCGAGGTGGGCGCGGACCTGACCGAGATCGAGGCGCATGACCGGCTTGTGGCCGCGCGCCTGGCACCCCCCCGCCCCACCGCGAAGGACCTGCGCGACGCGCTCGGCGCGCATATCGAGGGCGGTAGCGTGGGCGGCATTCCCCTGCACCGGCTCGACACACAGGCAATGCGCCTGCGCGCCTACGAGACGCTGGAGGCAGCGGGCCGCGTGCCGCCCCGCGCAGGGCCGGCGGAGGTAACGCAGGCGGTGGCGGCACATGTGTTCTTCGAGGCCTATTCCGAACCCGATCCCGGCATGACCGCCGCCGCCGAGGATGCTCTTTCGGTCACCACCCGTCAGATCGCGCTCTATCAGGGGGTCGACCTGATCCTTGACGGTCTGTCGCTGGCGTCGATCTTCTTTCTGGCCGCCATCGGGCTGGCCATCACATTCGGCGTCATGGGCGTGATCAACATGGCCCATGGCGAATTCATCATGATGGGGGCCTATACCGGCTATGTGGTGCAGCTTTTCATCCCCGACTACACGCTGAGCCTCCTTGTCGCCCTGCCGCTGGCCTTCGCCGTGACCTTTGGTGCGGGGGTGGCGATGGAGCGGCTGGTGATCCGCCACCTTTACACCCGCCCGCTGGAAACGCTGCTGGCGACCTTCGGCATCTCCATTGCCCTGCAACAACTGGCCAAGAACATCTTTGGCACACAGGCCCGGCCGCTGACCGCGCCCGACTGGCTGAGCGGGGCGCTCAGCTACAACGACATCGTCGGCATTTCCTCGATCCGGGTGGCGATCTTCGTGCTGGCGCTCCTGTTCCTCGCGCTGCTTCTCTACCTTCTCAAGCGCACGCGGCTGGGGCTCGAGGTGCGCGCCGTCACGCAAAACCCCGGCATGGCGGCCTCGATGGGGATCAACCCCGACCGCATCAACATGCTGACCTTCGGCCTTGGCTCGGGCATCGCGGGCATCGCGGGCGTGGCCATCGGGCTTTATGCGCAGGTCACATCCGAGATGGGCGCGAATTACATCGTGCAAAGCTTCATGACCGTGGTGGTGGGCGGTGTCGGCAATGTCTGGGGCACGCTGGCCGGGGCGTCGATGATCGGCTTCCTGCAAAAGGGGATCGAATGGGTCTACCCGTCGAACACGCTGGCCGCGCAGACCTACATGATCCTCTTCATCATCCTTTTCATCCAGTTCCGGCCCAAGGGCATCGTCGCCCTCAAGGGTCGGGCCGCGGGGGACTGATCCATGACCGTTGTTTCTTCTGGCTCCAAATATCCTGGGGGAGCGCGAGGGGGTGACACCCCCTCGCACGGGGGGGGCGCGCCGCGCGCGGGCGGCTTTCTGACGACCCAGCCCGCCACCCTCTGGTTCCTCGGATGCCTCGGTCTCTTCACCCTTGGCGTGACCGTGCTGGCCGAGGGGTTCGGGATCGGCACGCTCTCCACCTCGATGGTCAAGATCCTCGGCATGACACTTTGCCTGTGTCTGATCGCGGTGGCGATGGACGTGGTCTGGGGCTATTGCGGCATCCTCAGCCTTGGGCATTTCGCCTTTTTCGGGATCGGCGGCTATGCCATCGGCATGTGGCTGATGTATGCCCGCACCGAAGGCATCGTGACCGAGGCGCTTCTGTCGGCCCCGATTCCGCCCACCGAATCCGAGATCAGCGACGCCATCGCCACGCAGATCTTCGGCGTGGTGGGCAGCAGCGAGTTGCCGGCACTCTGGGGCTTTGCCCATTCGCTGCCCTTGCAACTGGCGATGGTGGTGCTGGTGCCCGGTCTTCTGGCGCTGGTTTTCGGTTGGCTGGCCTTCCGAAGCCGCGTCACCGGCGTTTACCTCTCGATCCTCACGCAGGCGATGACGCTGGCCCTGTCGCTCTACCTTTTCCAGAACGACAGCGGGCTGCGCGGCAATAACGGTCTCTCGGGGCTGCAAAACATCCCCGGTCTGGATCACCTGCCGCAGGCGACCCTCTCGCTGTGGTTCTTCTGGGCCTCGGCGGCGGCGCTCGGGCTTGGCTACCTGTTCTTCGCCTGGCTGGTTTCGGGCAAGTTCGGCTCGGTTATCCGCGCGATTCGCGACAACGAGGCGCGGGTGCGGTTTCTCGGCTACGAGGTGGAGCATTACAAGCTGGTGGTCTTCACGCTCACCGCCGTGGTCGCGGGGCTCGCCGGGGCGCTCTACTATCCGCAGGCGGGTATCGTGAACCCGGCGGAGATTGCCCCCATCGCGTCCATTTACCTCGCCGTCTGGGTCGCCATTGGCGGGCGAGGGCGGCTTTATGGCGCGGTGATCGGCGCGGCGGTGGTCAGCCTCGCCTCAAGCTGGTTCACCGGCGGCGGCGCGCCCGCGATCGACCTTGGCTTCTACACCATCAACTGGACCGACTGGTGGCTGGTGCTTTTGGGCTTCGGCTTTGTCGCGGTCACGCTCTTCCTGCCGCGTGGCATCGGCGGGCTGTTCGACCGGCTGGTGAGGAAATCATGAGCGCGCTGCTCGAAGTCTCGGGCGTGTCGGTCACCTTCGACGGGTTCCGCGCCATCAACAACCTCTCCATTTCCATCCCCGAAACCGGGCTGCGCGCGATCATCGGACCCAACGGCGCGGGCAAGACGACCTTCATGGATATCGTCACAGGCAAGACAAGGCCTGACGAGGGCCGGGTGATCTGGGGCGAGAAATCCATCTCGCTTCTGGGGATGAGCGAGAGCGCCATCGCGCAGGCGGGCATCGGGCGCAAATTCCAGAAGCCCACGGTGTTCGAGGCGCAAAGCGTGCGCGACAACCTTGCCATGGCCCTGCGCGCCCCGCGCGGGCCGTTCGAGGTGTTGCGTGCCCGCCGCTCGCGCGCCGCCGATGACCGCATCCACGATCTGGCCGAGGAAATCGGTCTTGCCGATGCTCTGCCCCGCCCTGCCGGAGAGTTGAGCCACGGGCAGAAGCAATGGCTGGAAATCGGCATGTTGCTGGCGCAGGACCCGGCGCTTTTGCTGGTGGACGAACCCGCCGCCGGGATGACCCCCGCCGAGCGCGAGCACACCACCGATATCCTGAAACGCGCGGCTGAAACCCGCGCCGTTGTGGTGATCGAACATGACATGGAATTCGTGCGCCGCCTCGATTGCCGGGTGACGGTGCTGCACGAGGGCGCGGTTCTGGCCGAGGGCAGTCTGGATCACGTCACCCGCAATCAAGAGGTGATCGATGTCTATCTGGGGAGATGAGCCATGCTGAGTGTCGAGAACCTGACATTGCATTACGGCGCGTCGCAGATCCTGCACGGCGTCAGCCTGAGCGCGCGGCCCGGCGCGGTGACGGCGGTGATGGGCACCAACGGGGTGGGCAAGACCAGCCTCCTCAAGGCCATCGCCGGGCGGCACCCCTGGTCGGGCGGGCGCATCACGCTCGACGGGCGCGAGTTGCCCCACCTCTCCGCCGCGCAGGCTGCGCAATCGGGCATTGCCTATGTGCCGCAGGGGCGCGAGGTGTTTCCACTTCTGACCGTGACCGAGAACCTGCAAACCGGCTTTGCCTGCCTGCCGAAATCAGAGCATCGGATTCCGCCGCGCATCCATGATCTGTTTCCGGTGCTGGCGCAGATGAAGGACCGGCGCGGTGGCGATCTGTCGGGCGGCCAGCAACAGCAACTGGCCATCGCGCGGGCCCTGATCGCGCGGCCCCGCGTGCTTTTGCTCGATGAGCCGACCGAGGGGATCCAGCCCAATATCATCCAGCAGATCGGCGACGTGATCCGGCTTTTGCGCGACGAGGGCGAGATCGCCATTGTTCTGGTCGAGCAATATTTCGATTTCGCCTACGGGCTTGCGGACGAGATCGTGGTGCTCAATCGCGGCGAGGTGCGCCTGTCAGAACCCGCGGCGACGGTGGATCGTGCGCGGCTCTTGCGCGAAGTGTCCATTTGATGGGCGTCACGCCTCAAATTTGGGCACTTGGGCGCGAGGTCATTCGCCGGTTTGGTGCATCGACGGCCCGCCGCTGGCAGTCCGGCGCAGGGGCGATAGGCTCTCGATCAAATCTGAAACGAGACCCCGCATGACTGCCTGTTCCGCCCCAATCGTGACCCATGAGCGCAGCAATGGCGCCGCGCATGTCACGCTGTTGCCGGGGCCGAACGGTGGGCGGCTTGATCGGCGGCATCAGCAAGGATCGGCCAAGGCGTTCCTGCACCCCGGCCCGTCTGGCCCCGAAATCGTGCTTTTGAACACCTCGGGCGGGCTGACCGGGGGCGACCTTCTGTCCTACCGGATTGATCTGGCGGCAGGGTGCCGCGCCACCGGCACCACGCAAACCGCCGAGCGCGCCTATCGCAGCGCGGACGGGGCGGCGCATGTCTCGGTGCATCACTGCGTCGGGCACGGCGCGCATCTTGACTGGCTACCGCAGGAAACGATCCTGTTCGACCAAAGCGATCTTGCGCGTGAGACAGTGATCGACCTTGCGCCGGATGCCTCCTGCCTGATGCTGGAAACGGTGGTCCTTGGCCGCGCCGCCATGGGCGAGACGGTCACGCGCACCACCCTGCGCGACACCCGCCGCATCACCCGCGCGGGCAAGCCGGTCCTGATCGAGCCGCTGCACCTGACCACTGAAGCCCTGACCGCCGGCCCCGCGATCCTGAACGGCGCGCGCGCCTTTGCCACGCTGGCGCTGGTGGGGCAGGGGGCCGAGGATGCCGTGGGTTGCGCCCGCGCGGCGCTGACCGAAGAGGGCGTGACCGGCGGTGCCTCGGGCTTTGACGGCAAGCTGGTGATCCGGCTCATGGCGGGCGACGGCTGGCCCCTGCGCCGTCAGGTGATGCGGCTTTTGCGCGCCTTGCGCCCCGGCCCCTTGCCCCGCGTCTGGCAGATTTAGGAGAGATACGCGATGAACCTCACCCCCCGCGAAAAGGACAAGCTGCTGATCAGCCTCGCCGCCATGGTGGCGCGGGCGCGGCGCGCGCGCGGCGTGCGGCTCAATCACCCCGAGGCGGTGGCGTTGATCACCGATTTCGTGGTCGAGGGCGCGCGCGAGGGCCGCACGGTGGCCGATCTGATGGAGGCGGGCGCGCATGTCGTCACCGCCGATCAGTGCATGGCGGGCATCGCGCAGATGATCCATTCCGTGCAGGTCGAGGCGACCTTTCCCGACGGCACCAAGCTTGTCACCGTCCACGATCCCATCCGCTGAAAGGACAAACCCATGCGCTACCTTCTTCCCATTCTGTTCCTGCCGACGCTCGCCCATGCCCATGCAGGGCCGCATCTGCACCCGCATGGCATAGATGCGATGTGGCTGATCCCCGTCGCCGCGCTGGCGCTGGCCGGGGGCTATGCACTGGCCCGGTGGCGCAAATGATCCCCGGCGAACTGTTTCCCGCCGAGGGCGAGATCACGCTGAACGCAGGCGCGCCCGTGACCGTGCTGATGGTCGCCAATACCGGCGACCGGCCCGTGCAGGTGGGCAGCCATTACCATTTCGCCGAGGCCAATCCGGGGCTGTCCTTTGATCGCGTGGCGGCGCGCGGCCAACGCCTCGACATCCCCGCAGGCTCCGCCGTGCGGTTCGAGCCGGGACAGCGGCGCGAGGTGCGTCTTGTGCCCTATGGCGGATCGCGTAATGTCTACGGGTTCAATGGAGAGGTTATGGGGCCTTTGTGAAAATGGAAAGCAACGCACAGTTAATCAGTTTTCTTGCTCCACTATTAGGTGTGGTGATTGGTGGTTTAATCACAATTACCGCAACGTTTGTGCCTCTGTGGTGGAAAAGACGTGAAGATAAAAGAACAATGGCTCAATCCTTGTCTTTCGATTTAGATGTTTTTGCTGTCGCCTGCGCAGAGATAGTCGAAGACAATGAGGACAAGACTCAGAAATATCCTTCATCGACCGTTGTTCCAGAAGTTCCTCAACTTAGAAACGACTTGAACAGCTCAACTTTAAGACGCGATTTATACACGCGACACAACGAAATCAGACTTCTTGAGAAGCTATCCGCTTCGCACATCAGATTCTACGAGACTGACTTAGGTGAACGAGAATGGGCTGCGGATCAAACAGCAGATTACTGCGCCAAACTGGGATTTGATGCTTTGATACTTGCCAGAGACATCCGAGAATACGTGGGCATTTCGGAACCAAATTACAGCCACTTATCTTGGGATTTTGAAAAAGTTTTACGAGAGCGAAGTAATCGAGTGGAAGCGAAAAAAATCGAATCCAAAGGATGAAGTGATGCCATACGCAATCCCCCGCGCCGCCTATGCCGCCATGTATGGCCCGACCACCGGCGACCGGCTGCGGCTTGGCGATACCGATCTGATCATCGAGGTGGAGCATGATCTGACCACCTATGGCGAAGAGGTGAAATTCGGCGGCGGCAAGGTGATCCGCGACGGAATGGGCCAGAGCCAGACCACCCGCGCCGAAGGGGCGGTGGATACCGTCATCACCAACGCGCTGATCGTCGATCATCAGGGGATCACCAAGGCCGATGTCGGGCTACGCGACGGCCTCATCGCCGGGATCGGCAAGGCCGGGAACCCCGACACGCAACCCGGCGTCGATATCATCATCGGGCCGGGAACCGAGATCATTGCCGGAGAGGGGCGCATCCTCACCCCCGGCGGTTTCGACGCGCATATCCATTTCATCTGCCCGCAGCAGATCGACGATGCGCTGCATTCCGGCATCACCACCATGCTGGGCGGCGGCACCGGCCCGGCGCATGGCACGCTCGCCACCACCTGCACCCCCGGCGCGTTCCATATCGGGCGGATGTTGCAGGCGGCGGATGCCTTTCCGATGAACCTCGGCTTTGCGGGCAAGGGCAATGCCAGCCTGCCGGGTACCCTGATCGAGCAGGTCCACGCCGGGGCCTGCGCGCTGAAATTGCACGAGGATTGGGGCACGACACCGGCCGCCATCGACAATTGCCTGAGTGTCGCCGACGATATGGATGTGCAGGTGATGATCCACACCGATACGCTGAATGAAAGCGGTTTCGTGGAAAACACCCTTGCCGCTTTCAAGGGCCGCACCATCCACGCCTATCACACCGAGGGTGCGGGCGGCGGCCATGCGCCCGACATCATGAAGGTGGTGGGGTCGCAAAACGTGATCCCGTCCTCGACCAACCCGACCATGCCCTATACCGTCAACACGATCGAGGAGCACCTCGACATGCTGATGGTCTGTCATCATCTTGACCGGGCGATCCCCGAGGATGTGGCCTTTGCCGAGAGCCGCATCCGCCGCGAGACCATCGCCGCCGAGGATATCCTGCACGACATGGGCGCGTTTTCGGTCATGGCGTCGGACAGTCAGGCGATGGGGCGCGTGGGTGAGGTGATCATCCGCACCTGGCAGACGGCATCGAAAATGCGCCAGCAGCGCGGGCGGCTGGCCGAAGAGACGGGCGATAATGACAATATGCGGGTGAAACGCTATATCGCCAAATACACCATCAACCCCGCCATCGCCCACGGGATCAGCGCCCATATCGGCAGCATCGCCCCCGGCAAGCGCGCCGATCTGGTGCTGTGGGACCCGGCCTTTTTCGGCGCGAAACCGGAAATGGTGCTGATGGGCGGCACCATCGTTCTGGCGCAGATGGGCGACCCCAACGGCTCCATCCCCGCGCAGCCGGTGCATTCGCGGCCGATGTTCGGGGCGTTCGGGCGGTCGGTCGAACGGTCCTCGGTCTTGTTCGTCAGTGCGGCGGCGCAGGCGGATGGGATTGGCGCGGCGCTGGGGCTCGCCAAGGACACCGTGGCGGTCGGCAATACCCGCAAGATCACCAAGCGCGACATGATCCACAACAGCCTGACCCCCGAGATCGAGGTTGACCCCGAGACCTACGAGGTGCGCGCCAATGGCGAGGTGCTGACCTGCGCCCCGGCCAGCGAATTGCCGCTGGCGCAGCGATATTTCCTGTTCTGAGAGGGACCCATGACCGACCTGCCAACGGCCCGCCACCTCCTGCCCCATGCCCCCGAGAGCGTGGCCGATACGGTCGTGCTCGACTATGACGCACGGCTGATGCGGCGCAAGCGGTTGGTGGGGCGGGGCGGCCTTGCCTTTCTGGTCGATCTGGCGGAGGTGACGAACCTTGACGATCACTGGGGCTTTGCGCTCGACGATGGCCGCGCGGTGGCGGTGGAACCGGCCCCCGAGGCGCTGGTAGAGGTGCGCGGTGATCTGGCGCGGCTGGCCTGGCATATCGGCAACCGGCACACGCCCTGCCAGATCGGCGCGGATCACCTGACGATCCGCCGTGATCATGTGATCGAGGCGATGCTGGCGCGGCTTGGCGCGACCCTGACCCCCGTCACCGGCCCATTCCGCCCCGAAGGCGGGGCCTATGGCAAGGGCCGCACGATGGGCCACGATCATGGGGGCCACGATCACGGTGGCCACGATCACGGCCACGCCCACCACAGCCACGCCTGATGCTCACGCCCGCGCATCTCACGCTCATTCAATGGCTTTCCCCGGCCTTCCCGACCGGGGCCTTCGCCTATTCCCACGGGCTTGAGACCGAGATCGCCATGGGCACGGTGCCGGATGCGGCAAGCCTCGCGGCATGGCTGGGCAATATCCTGCGGTTCGGCGCGGGCTGGCAGGATGCGGTGCTGTTGGCCCATGCGCTGGACGGCGATTGCGACAATATCGACGATCTGGCGCGCGCGCTGCAACCCTGTTCGGAGCGGCTGCGCGAGAGCCGCGAGCAGGGCGCGGCGCTGGCGCGTTGCGTGGCGGGGATCAGCGGGCGCGACATGCCTGCGCGCCTGCTGCCGGTGGCAGTGGCAGAGGCCGCGCGCGCGCTCGATCTGCCCGCGCGGGACGTGATCGCGCTTTATCTGCACGGCTTTGCCGGAAACCTTGTGACCATCGCCATCCGCCACGTGCCGCTGGGGCAGACCGAAGGGCAGGCGGTGCTGGCGCGGCTTTTGCCGGAGATTCACGCGCTCGCGGATCGCGCCACCCGCGCCGCGCTGGACGATATCGGCACCTGTGCGCTGGCGGGGGATCTGGCGGCGCTGCGCCACGAAACCATGGAGGTGAGGATATTCCGCACATGACAAGCAAGAAGATGAACGGCCCGCTGCGTGTGGGCATCGGCGGGCCGGTGGGCGCGGGCAAGACCACGCTGACGGCGGCGCTCGCCCGCGCGCTGGCCCCGCGCCTGTCGATGGCGGTGATCACCAATGACATCTACACCCGCGAGGATGCGGAGTTCCTGATGCGCGCGCAGGTGCTGCCCGCCGAGCGCATCCGGGGCGTGGAAACCGGCGGCTGCCCGCATACCGCGATCCGCGAGGATGCGAGCATCAATCTGGCGGCGGTGGATGACCTCAACGCAGCCTTCCCCGATCTCGACCTGATCCTGATCGAATCGGGCGGCGACAATCTGGCGGCCACCTTCAGCCCCGAACTGGCGGACCTGACGATCTATGTCATCGACACCGCCGCAGGTCAGGACATCCCGCGCAAACGCGGGCCGGGGCTGACGAAATCCGACCTTCTGGTGGTCAACAAGACCGATCTGGCCCCCCATGTCGGCGTCGATCTGGCGCAGCTTGAGGCCGATACGGCCCGTGCGCGCGGCACGCGGCCCTATGTGATGGCCGGGTTGCGCGACGGGCTCGGGGTGTCGGCAATTTCGGCGTTTCTCCTGCGCGAGGGCGGGCTTGTGCTCCGGTCGGGCAGTGCGACCGGGACAGATGCGCGCGCGCCCGCCATGCCCCGTGTCTCAGTCGAGTAGCCTCCTCAGATACGCGCCATAGGCGTTCTTGGCAAAGACATCGGCGCGCCGGGCCACGGCCTCGGCGTCGATCCAACCCTGTTGATAGGCGATCTCCTCGAGGCAGCCGGTCTGCAAGCCCTGGCGCTCCTGAAGTGTGCGCACGAAATTGCCGGCATCGAGCAAGCTGCCATGGGTGCCGGTGTCGAGCCAGGCATAGCCGCGCCCCATCTTCTCCACATGCAGCTTGCCCGCGTTGAGATAGAGTTCCAGAAGCGACGTGATTTCCAGCTCTCCCCGTGCCGAGGGGCGCACCTCGCGCGCAAGGCGTGGCGCGTCGCCGTCGAGAAAATAAAGCCCGGTGACCGCATAGCGCGAGGGCGGATCGGCGGGTTTCTCGATGATTTCGCGGGCGCGGCCATCGGCGTCAAAACCCACCACACCATACCGTTCAGGATCGGAGACGTGATAGCCAAAGACCGTGCCGCCATCGCGCCGCGCATCCGCCTCGGCCAGAAGCGGCGGCAGACCGTGCCCGAAAAAGATGTTGTCGCCCAGCACCATCGCCGAGGGCGCGCCGCCCAGAAAATCCTCGGTCAGCGTATAGGCCTGCGCCAGCCCTTCGGGGCTGGGTTGCGTGACATAGTCGAGCGAGATGCCCCATTGGCCCCCATCGCCCAGCGCGGTCCGGAATTGTGCCTGGTCCTGCGGCGTGGTGATCACGGCGATATCGCGGATACCCGCAAGCATCAGCACCGAGAGCGGGTAATAGATCATCGGCTTGTCGTAGATCGGCAGAAGCTGTTTCGACAGGCCCATGGTGATCGGGTAGAGCCGCGTGCCGGAGCCGCCAGCGAGGATGATGCCTTTGCGGTCGCTCATGTCTGGATCACTCCGATTTCCTTGAGAATCGCTGGCAGGGCCGCGCGCCAGTCCGGCCGCGAGACGCCAAAGGCCGCCTCGGTCGTCCGGCAATCGAGACGCGAGTTGAGCGGGCGGGCGGCAGGGGTGGGATAGTCTGCGGTCGGGATGCCGGTCACGGCCACGTCGCGCCCGGCGGCGGCCAGGATCGTCTCGGCAAAGCCCTGCCATGAAACGTCTGGCGCGCCCGAGAAATGGTAGGTGCCGCTGAGGGCGGGATCTGTGCAGAGGCGATCGGCAATGGTCAGGCAGGCATGGGCGATGGCACCTGCCGGGGTCGGCCCGCCGATCTGGTCGTTGACGATGGCAAGCGCGGTGCGCGTGTCGGACAGCCGCAGCATGGTCTTGAGAAAGTTGGTGCCATGGGCCGAGAACACCCAGGAGGTGCGCAGGATGACATGCGCCGCGCCGGTGTCTTGAATGCCGATCTCGCCCCTGAGCTTGCTGCGGCCATAGGCATTGAGCGGGGCGGTGGGGGCCTGCGCCGCGCGGGGCGCATCGCCGCTGCCGTCGAAGACATAATCGGTCGAGATATGCACCAGCGGGATACCGAGTGTCGCGCAGGCACGCGCCATGGCCGCCGGGGCCTCGGCATTGATGCGCGTGGCAAGCGGTTCTTCCGATTCGGCCCGATCAACCTGGGTGAAGGCGGCGGCATTGATGACCGCATGCGGTGCGTTCCGGGCGATGGCGGCGGCGCAGCTTTCGGGATCGGCAAGATCAGCCTGCGTGCGCCCCAGGCAGAGTGCACCGGGCGCACGCCGCGCGATTTCGCAGGCGACCTGCCCGGTGCGGCCAAAAACCAGAAGGCTCATGCGTGCGTCCCCACCCGGCTGCCCACACCATCGACCGCAAGGAGCGGCTGCCACCAGTCCGGGTTGTCGAGATACCAGCGCACCGTGCGCCGCAACCCGTCCTCGACCGTGACCGAAGGCCGCCAGCCCAGGTCGCGGGTGATGCGTGCCGGGTCGATCGCATAGCGCGCGTCATGGCCGGGCCGGTCAGTGACGAATTCCACGAGGTCACGGTACGGGCTGTCGCGGCGCGGAGCCATCTCGTCCATGATATCGCAGATCGTGTGAACGAGGTCGATATTGCGCCGCTCGTTATGTCCGCCGATATTGTAGCTGCGCCCCGGTTCGCCCTTCGCCACCGCAAGCAGCAGCGCGTCGGCGTGATCCTCCACGTAAAGCCAGTCGCGCACATTCTCGCCCCGTCCATAAACCGGGATCACGCGCCCGTGAAGGGCGTTGAGGATCACCTTTGGGATGAGTTTTTCCGGAAAATGGTAGGGGCCGTAATTGTTCGAGCAGTTGGTCACGATCACCGGCAGGCCATAGGTATGATACCACGCCCGCACCAGATGATCCGAGGCCGCCTTGGACGCCGAATAGGGGCTGCGCGGATCGTAGGGCGTGGTTTCGGTGAAGAGGCCCGTTGGGCCAAGGCTGCCATAGACTTCATCGGTCGAGATGTGGTGAAACCGGAAGGTTTCGGGCCGTCCGGCGCGCTGCCAATGGCCGCGCGCGGCCTCGAGCAGGGTATAGGTGCCTGTGATATTGGTCTCGATGAAGTCCCCCGGCCCGTCGATGGAGCGGTCCACATGGCTCTCGGCGGCAAGGTGCATGACCGCATCCGGCGCGGCCTCGGCCATGATCCGCTCGACGGCCGTGCGGTCGCGGATATCGGCATGGACAAATCGGTAGAGCGGGCTTCGGGCCACCTCCGCCACGTTTTCGGGGCGACCCGCATAGGTGAGCGCGTCGAGATTGGTCACAGGGTGGCCGCGCGCCACCGCAAGGCGCACCACCGCCGAGCCGATGAAGCCGCAACCGCCCGTGACAAGCAGTTTCATGACCTCAGCCCTCCCACGTGAAATATGCGGGCAAATCGCGCAGGCGTGGGGCGGCGGCGTCCTTGTCAGACAGGATCGGTGGAGCCTCGAGCCCCCAGTCGATGCCAAGATCGGGATCGTCGAAGCGCACCGCTGCGTCGCATTGGGGCGCGTAGTAATCCGAGCATTTGTAGATGATTTCCGTCTCGGGTTGACGCGTGACGAAACCGTGCAGGAAACCCGCCGGAATAAGCAACTGCCGCCCGTTCTCGAAGCTCAGATCGACGCCCACCCAGTGCCCGTAGGTCGGGCTGCCATGGCGAATATCGACCGCGATATCGTAAAGCGCCCCCCGCCCGCAGCGCACCAGCTTGGCCTGTGCATGGGGCGGGGTCTGGAAATGCAGGCCGCGCAACGTGCCCGGCGCAGTCGAGAGCGAGTGATTGTCCTGCACGAAATCAATCTCGATGCCCTGTTCCGCCAGGCTGCGGCGGTTCCAGCTTTCGCTGAAAAAGCCGCGATCGTCCCCGAAACGGGGCGGCGTCAGAATCAGCACGCCCGGCAGCAATGTCGTTTGAACGATCATGACGATCCCTGTTTCTTTTCCCAGCCGTGCAAACGACGGGACAGGCGGCTCTTCAGGCCGGTCTCGCCGTGATGTTACGTGCGTTCATACTGAACCTTTCCTTGTATTGGAATGCCGGAATGGGACAGCGTCCATGCTGCATGGAGTCGTGACATGCGGCGCATCTGGCGGCGCGGCCTCAGCGCGGGTCTTTCCGTCAATCGCGGCAAGGCCCGCGGCATCGGCCCGCATCGTCACGGCCGCCTTTCGGGTCTGTAGGCGGGCCTGGAGCCGTCCTGAAACGGTGCCGTGTTGCGCGACACCGCTGCCATGCCCTCTGCCTCGGCGATCAACCGCGCGATACGCTGGCCGATGGCGCGGCTGCCCTTCATCGACGGATGGATCCGGTCCACCGCGTGATAGGAAAGGTCGCCGAACGGCACGAGATCGGCCAGAGGCACGAAGTGCACGCCGATGTCCAACGCCGCGAGACGCGCCACGCGGGTATCCATCTCGTGGCCTTCGTCCACGCAATGCTCGATCGGCGAATTGACCCCCGGTGTGCGCAGGTAGCCCACGAAAATCACCTGAGCGCCCGATTGCCTAAGCCGCGAGACAAGGCCGGGTATCGCGCCGCGCCGCCCGTCGCGCGAAATCAGCCGGTCCATTCGCCGCTCGCAGCGCGAGCAGCCGCAACCAAGCCAGAGATCGTTGCCGCCGCCGTTGAGCACGACCCAATCCCAGCTGCCGCCGCGATGCTGTTTGGGAATGCTGAGGCCGATGGCCCCCGTGATCGGCAGCTTGTAGAAAAACCGCGCCCCGGCGATGGAATTGTCAACAACCGGCTCGCCCAGGGCCTGTCGCAGCGCGGTGCCGACGGAATGGCCCGTCAGCTTGTGCATGGCGAAAAGCGAATCACCCATCATCAGGATGCGCGCCCGCCCCTCGGCAAGGGAGGGGCCCGCAGGCAGCGCAGCGAACAGAATCAGAGCGGTCAGGACCCGTGCGAACATCTCGCCTCCCCAGAGCAAATCCGTCCCACCCGTCTGGGACCATATCAGACTCTCGCAAAAAGATGAACAAAAGGTGGACAACACACTGTTTCCGGACCGGCGCTGTCCATGCTGGCCTGGTTTGTCCGGGTCCGGGGAAATCGGGGCACCTGCGATCAAGCAGATCAGGGGCGCGGCACCGCGCGCCGCGTGAAGCGCTCCACAAACCGCGCCCGCGCATCGGGCAGGGACCGGTTTCCAAGGTGCGGTGCCAGATGGTGACGCAGGAAATGCCCCGTTACATCAAGCCCCTGCGCTATTTCGGCGTCGGGAGCCGGCCCTTGCCCCAATAGGCAGGGCGGCAGCGGCAAAAGCCGGTCGGCCCAGTCTCCCGCCCCCGCGCGCGACACCGCGCGCCCGGTTTTCGGGGATATGTAACTCAGATCATTGGCCTCTTTCCCCATCACCGCGCAGGCCCGCAGATCAAGGCCAAAGCCCATCTCCTCCAGCAGCAATAGTTCCCACTGCAAATAGGCCAGCGGCCAGATCCCGGGCTGATCGAGAAGATCGAGCAATATCAGGCTATGGCGATAAAGCACCGGATGAGCCTCGCGCTCGGGCAGCGCGAACAGCAACAGCGCACAGACCGCATTCAGCCCCGCCAGGGCCAGCCGCTCGCCCATGGTCCAGGCCCGCGATCTGACCGGCTCGACCCGGAATGTGCCCAGGTGATCCTCAAGCCGCGCCCGCCACTCCAGATCGACCTGCGCACCGGGTTGCAGCACCGGCGTCATCCGCCGCGACGCGCCGCCCCTTACCAGGCCCGCGTGCCGTCCGTGCGTCTCGGTAAAGACCTCAACGATGACAGAGCCTTCGCCGTGGCGCCGGAGGCCCAGAAGGATGCCCTGGTCGCGCCACTCCATCGCTCAGCCCGCCAGCCCCGGTTCATCGAGCATGTGCCGTCCGGCACGGTCCTCCACCTCGATCACCCAGAGGTCGGGATCATAGCCCCGCTGCCGGCCGATCGTCGCATCCACCTCGGTCTCGGCCCCCTCGGCCAGCACGAGCCAGCGCCGCTCCCCGCTCATCAGATCGACCGACCGGTGATAGACCGCCGCCTTGCCGTCCAGCGTGTTGATCTTCACGAGAACCGCGCCCGCGCCGTCATCCCCATGGGCAACGACGAACCCCGGTATCTCCGCCAGCCGCAACCGCGCGAGATAGGCATCGACCCAGAAGCGCGCCGTCAGCCGTGGTACCATCCCCGCCCCTTCATCGTTCTGCAAATACTCCCGCCGGAGGCGTCCGACCGTGCCATCAGGCCGATCCGTCGCGGAAATCGAGCCCCATTTCATTGTAGCGCTCGGCCTCGTCCATCCAGTTTTCGCGCACCTTGACCTGAAGGAAAAGATGCACGGGTCGCCCGAGGAATTCGGCAATCTCGGCTCGCGCGGCCTGTGATACGGCCTTGATCGTCTCGCCCTTGTGGCCCAGCACGATCCCCTTGTGCCCGTCGCGCAGCACATAGATGATCTGGTCGATCCGGGCCGAGCCGTCCTTGCGATCTTCCCATCGCTCGGTCTCGACGGTGAGCTGATAGGGCAATTCCTGATGCAGCCGCAGCGTGAGCTTTTCGCGGGTCATCTCGGCGGCGATCATCCGCATCGGCAGATCTGCGATCTGGTCCTCGGGGTAAAGCCACGGCCCCTCGGGCACCGCCTCCGCCAGCCAGCGGCGCAGATCCTCGACCCCGTGGCCGCGCTCGGCCGAGATCAGGAATGTCTGCTCGAAGGCCCGCCGCTCGTTCATGTCCTTGGTCAGCGCCAGCAGCCGCGGTGCCTCGACGCGGTCGATCTTGTTGATGGCAAGCACGATCCTGCGGCCCTGCGGCAGATCGGCCAGCCCCTCAAGGATGCGCTCCACCCCCTCGGTCACGCCGCGATGCGCCTCGATCAGCAACACCACGATATCGGCATCCGCCGCGCCCCCCCAGGCCGCCTTGACCATCGCCCGGTCAAGCCGCCGGCGCGGCTGAAACAGGCCCGGCGTATCGACGAAAACAAGCTGGCTCTGTCCCTCCATCGCCACGCCCCGGATGCGCGCGCGGGTGGTCTGCACCTTGTGCGTGACAATGCTGACCTTGGCCCCCACCATGCGGTTGAGAAGCGTGGACTTGCCCGCATTGGGCTCTCCGATCAGGGCGACGAATCCGGCTCGGGTGGTCATGGGCATCCTTGGTCCAGTGTTGTCGGAATGCCCATCCATCAAGGTCCAGGGCGCGGCTGATACTCTTGGACCAGACCCTGCCTTTCCGCAAGCGGACAATCGAACAGGACGGGGCAATGTCTCGCCTGCGCGCGTGCCGCCGGGCGTTGAGCGGCCCTTGTCACAAGAGCATGTTGTGTGCTCCGGCAGGTTCCATCTTGTGAAAGCCTGCGGACAAGCCCTCAGAGCGCGGGGCGCAAGACGTGACCGGCATAGGCCAGCGCCAGCCGCTCCACCGCCTGTTCGGGCGGCAGTTCCTCGCTTTCGCCGGTGCGCCGCGAGGTGAGTTCCACCACCCCGTTCCTGAGGCCGCGCGGCCCCACGGTGATCCTCCAGGGCAGGCCAATGAGGTCCATCGTCGCAAATTTGCCGCCCGCCCGCTCGTCGCGGTCGTCGTAAAGCGGCTCCAGCCCCAGCGCCTCGAGGGACGCGTAAATCGCCTCGCAGGCGGCATCGGCCTCTGCGTCGCCCTGCTTGAGGTTGACGATCCCGGCATGGAAAGGCGTCACGCCCTCGGGCCAGATGATACCCCGCTCGTCATGGCTTGCCTCGATGATCGCGCCGACAAGGCGGCTCACGCCGATCCCGTGGCTGCCCATGTGGACCGGAACGGCCTTGCCATCCGGGCCTTGGACGTTGGCGCCCATCGGATCGGAATACTTGGTGCCGAAATAGAAGATCTGCCCCACCTCGATGCCGCGCGCCACGCGGCGACGCTCTTCGGGGATGGCGTTGAACAGCGCCTCGTCATGGGTCTCGTCGGTGCGGGCGTAGCGCGAGGTGAATTCCTCGAGCACGGCGCGGCACTGCGCCGGATCGGCATAGTCGATCACCCGCTCGCCGAACCGCAGATCGGTGATGGCACTGTCATAGAACACCTCGGATTCACCGGTCTCGGCGAGGACAAGGAATTCATGCGTGTCGTCGCCGCCGATGGGGCCGCTGTCGGCGCGCATCGGAATCGCCTGGAGCCCCATCCGCTCATAGGTGCGCAGGTAGCTGACAAGGTGGCGGTTATAGCTGTGCAGCGCGTCCTCTTTCGTGAGGTCGAAATTGTAGCCGTCCTTCATCAGGAATTCGCGGCCGCGCATCACGCCGAAGCGCGGGCGCACCTCGTCGCGGAATTTCCACTGGATATGGTAGAGCGTCAGCGGCAGGTCGCGGTAGCTGCCGACATGAGCACGGAAAATGTCGGTGATCAGCTCCTCGTTGGTGGGACCATAGAGCATGTCGCGCTCGTGCCGGTCACGGATGCGCAGCATCTCGGGACCGTAAGCGTCATAGCGCCCGCTCTCGCGCCAGAGATCGGCCGATTGCAGCGTCGGCATCAGCATCGGGATATGACCCGCGCGCACTTGTTCCTCGTGGACGATGTTTTCCAGCTTGCGCAGAACCTTGAAGCCCAGGGGCAACCAGGAATAGATGCCTGCGCTGGCCTGCTTGATCATGCCGGCGCGCAGCATCAGGCGATGGCTGGCGATCTGCGCCTCGGCGGGGGTCTCCTTGAGGACGGGCAGGAAATAGCGGCTCAGTCGCATGGGTGGGCCTTTTGGCTGGGGGCGGAAACTCGCCGCGACTTCTAGACGGGAACAGCCGGGGGGGCAAGGCGGCGCGCACCCGGCCCCGGCCCGCGCGCTCAGACGAAATCGATCACCAGGTCCAGCCCCGCCGTGCTTGTGACCCCGACCAGTTCGAATGAATCCGCCCCGAAATCAAACGCCACGTTCCCCGACACGCCGAGCGCGGCGAAGGTCGTCACGACCTGCGCCGCGGTCAGGCTGCCCGCCCACAGGTCGCTGTCGAGTGCCAGCCGGTCGCCCTGTCCGGCGCTGAAGCCCTGGAAAAGATCCACGCCGCCGCCGGTGTTGAAGACGAACGTATCCGCCCCCGTCCCGCCCCAGAGCGTATCGGCCCCGGCCCCGCCATCCAGCCGGTCATCGCCCCCCGCGCCGAAGAGCAGGTCATTGCCCGCGCCACCAAAGAGCGTGTCATTGCCCAGCCCGCCCGAGACGGTGTCATTATCCGCGCCGCCATCGAGCAGGTCATCGCCGATGCCGCCGCCAAGCTGGTCCTGCCCGGTGCCGCCGAGGAGCGTGTCGTTCCCGGTGCCCCCCCAAAGCGTGTCGAGACCTGCGCCGCCGTCGAGCAGATCATCGTCGTCACCGCCGCCCAACAGGTCGTTGCCGCCGTCGCCGCGCAACGTATCACTGCCGCGCCCGCCCCAGATCTCGTCGGCCCCGAGGCCGCCTTCGGCAGAGTCATGGCCGTCGAAAAGGCCGATCGTGTCATTGCCCGCGCCGCCGAGGGCCGTGTCATTGCCGAGACCGCTCCAGAGTTCGTCGGCCCCGTCGCCCCCGTCGAGCAAATCGTCATTGGCCCCCCCGCCGAGCGTGTCGTTGCCGGCCCCTCCTTGGAGCGTGTCGTTCCCGCCACCACCCCAAAGCTCGTCCCGACCAAGGCCGCCGTCAAGCAGGTCCGCCCCGCCGCCGCCGCCCAGAAGATCGTTGCCGTCGCCGCCTCGAAGCGTATCATTTCCCGCCGCGCCAAAGAGATCGTCATCGCCCTCGCCGCCGATCAGGCTGTCGTTGCCCGTGCCGCCGCCAAGCTGATCCGCGCCGGCACCGCCATCGAGCGTGTCATTGCCATCGTTGCCAAAGAGCGTGTCATTGCCGCGCATCCCGAGCAGGTGGTTGGCACCGGCATTGCCCGCCAGCAGGTCCGCGCCGTCGCCAGAGACGATATTCTCGATCTGTGCAACATCGAAGCTGAACCAGTCCACGCCGCCAACCTGCGCCGCACCGCCCGTGATCGCAACATTGCCGCTGACCGCCGCGAGGTTGAGCCAGTCGGTTCCGCCATTGGTATCGGAGATCACGCGCCGCCCTGCGTCATGGGCGGCAAGCGTCAGGAACTCGTCGGTGAAGTGATAGGTGTCGTTGGCATCGACGGCGGCCCCGTAGGCGTCGATGCGGATCGAGTTGATGAAGGACAGATCGACTTCGAAATTGTCGGCAAGCTGCACTGTCCAGGTGCCCGCCGACACCTCGCCGAGCAGGTGGTCGATGCCGAACACCCAGCCAGGGAAGACCGGTTCGGCGGAAAACGGTCTGTCCAGCACCTGAAGCACGGTGCCTTCGGGCGAGACAAGAGTGACGGACAGATCGCCGATGAACTCGACATCCATGAAGATGGTCAGCGCCACATGCTCGATCTCGACATTGCCGCTGACCGTGATGTCAAAGCTGCGCCCTGCCGGATCGCCGTCGGGCAAGAACGTGTTCACGGTGCGGCTACCCGAGGCGACTGCCTCGTTGGTGGAGGTGCGGGCCTCCTCGAACAGGTGCCAGACCTCGGCCATGCGCACCGAATTGAAGGCGTTGACCATGCCGAAACCGTAATCGATCGAGACGTGATTGCCGCCACCGTTGAAATTGCCCGCCCCGTTGACCTGCCATGGCCCCACCTCGAAGCCCGACCGTCCCTGTCCGAGATCGGAGCCGGTCAGCGTCGCGGAGTGCGCGAGGATGTTCTGCACGTCGCGCCAGCCCAGCCCCGGATTGGCCTCGAGCATGAGCGCGATCACACCGGAGGTGACCGGGGCCGAAGCCGAGGTGCCGCCGAAGATATCGGTGAAATCGCCCGGAACGTCGCCTGCCGGGCCGGTCACATCGGTGGACACCGAGGCGGCGGGGGCGGTCACGAGAATGTTCGTTCCGAAGTTCGTGAAATCGCTCGTGTCGCCGGCGCTGTCGGTCGCGGCCACGCTGATCGTGAAGCGCGAGGAATGGATGCCGTCCCCGGCAGTATTGAGGCCATCATTGCCGGCCGACTGCACGATGATCGTGCCGAGCCCGCCGCGCCCATTCTCCACGGTATCGGCGTGAACATCGTTCAGAAGCTGGCTGAAGCTGATCACGAAGGGGTTGTCGTTGATCAGGTTCTGGCCCGGAAAGAAGTCAGGCGTACTTGCCCAGCTGTGATTGACGATGTCGAAATTCGTCTGTTGTCCGGCCACGTGCAGGAACGCGTCCGGATCGCCGTTGATGAAGCCGAACACCGTCGGGTCGAAGATGTCCACCCCGGTGATGGAGGCCCCGTGCGCCACGCCCACGCCGCCCACGCCGTTCCATTCCGCCGCGATCAGCCCGGCAACAGCGGTGCCATGGAAGTCGGGGGTGCCGGGCACCACGGTGACGTTGAAGAAATCCGTGACCTGACGTGTGCCGTCGTAATTGCCATCGAGATCGACATGCGTCGCCTCGACCGCGCCGTCATAGACTCCGACCGAGACACCCGCGCCGGTATACTCGTTCCAGATGGTCTCGATATCGCCGAGGAGCGGGAAATGCCACTGGTCTGCGAAAAGCGGGTCGGTCGGGGTGGCCATTTCGGGGAAATCCTTCTGATCTGAAAAGGTTTGCTATTTCGTGCCCTGGTCGGGCAAGGGCGTGTGGGTGTGAACCGCAAAGACCCGGCCCTGCATGCAGCGCGAGCGCGCCGCCCAATCGCCGGTGAGACGAAAGCGCAGACCGTCACGGAATATCCCGCGCGGCGCGTTTTCAAGCGTGACAGGACCAATCCCGTCGGCATGAAACAGAACACAGACCGCGCCGCGCCCGGTCACGACACCCTCTATCGCCTCTTGGGAATGCGTCGTTTGCGCCACGGCGGCAACCGCGGGCGAGAGCGTGAGGGCCATGATGGCGATGAAATGACAATGGCGCAGCACGGAACTTGCGTATCCAGAATTCAATTTCTGAACGGATAAACCCGGAGACTGCGGAAAGCAAAGCCAAAAATGACATGGACCACGAGTGAGGGTCCGTGCACGGTTTGACCGGCGCGCAGGCTTTGGTCTTGATCCGTGACGCCAGGCACGCGAGATAGGAGGGGAACGCCAAGAAGGGAATGCCGATGGCCCTGCCGGTCCGCGAACAGCTAACTTACTGGAGCATCGCGGCAGCGGTGGGGCTGGCCGTGCTCTGGGCCCTGGGCGATGTGATCCTGCCGTTCGTGCTTGGCGCGGCGGTGGCCTATTTCCTCGATCCGATCGCCGATCGGCTGGAGCGGATGGGTCTGGGGCGCGCGGCGGCGGTTGCGGTGATCACGCTGGTGGCGATGCTTGTCTTCGTCATCGCCGTGCTCATGATCATCCCGACAATCGTCAATCAGGCGGTGGCGCTTTTCGATATCGCGCCGCAGCTTGCCCGCGATCTTCAGAGCTTTCTGAGCCAGCACTTTCCCTCGCTCTATGAGCCGGGATCGGCGCTCAACCAGTCGCTGCAATCCCTTGGCGAGACGATCCGCGAGCGCGGCGGGCAGTTGCTCGAGACCGCGCTCAGTTCTGCCGCGTCGCTGCTCAATATCGTGGTGCTGCTGGTGGTGGCACCGGTGGTCGCGGTCTATCTGCTCTACGACTGGGACCACATGATCGCGCGCATCGACCATCTTTTGCCGCGCGACCATGCGCCAACCGTCCGGCGGCTGGCGGGCGAGATTGACGCGACGCTGGCCAGCTTCATTCGCGGTATGGGCACGGTCTGCCTGATCCTCGGCACGTATTACGCCGTGGCCTTGATGCTGGTGGGGCTGCAATTCGGCCTCGTGGTGGGGGCGGTGGCGGGGCTGGTCACGTTCATTCCTTATGTTGGCGCATTGCTGGGCGGCGCGCTGGCGCTTGGCCTGGCGCTGTTTCAGTTCTGGGGCGACTGGTTCAGCATCGCGCTGGTGGCGGGCATTTTCGCCTCGGGTCAGGTGATCGAGGGCAATTTCCTCACGCCGCGCCTTGTCGGCTCGTCGGTCGGGCTGCACCCGGTCTGGCTCATCTTCGCGCTCTCGGCCTTTGGCACGCTTTTCGGCTTTGTCGGGATGCTGGTGGCCGTGCCTGTGGCCGCAGCGCTTGGCGTCATCGCGCGCTTTGCCATCGCCGAATATCAGAGCGGGCGGCTCTATCGCGGGCTGGATGCACAGTCCGGCGACCGGGGCGACGGATGAACACGCGACAACTCAGCTTCGATCTGCCCGCACGAACGGCCCTGGGGCGCGAGGATTTCTTCGTCTCGCCCGCCAATGCGCAGGCGGTGGCCCTTATCGAGGGCTGGCACGACTGGCCCTCGCGCAAGCTGTTTCTGGCGGGGCCAAGCGGCGCGGGCAAGACCCATCTGGCGCATGTCTGGGCGGGGCTGTCGGGCGCGCGGATCGTTTCCGCCGGGGCGTTGCCCGGGGCCGATATTCCGGCGCTCGCCACCGGCCCGGTGGCGGTCGAGGATGCCCATGCCATCGCCCGCGACCGCGCCGCCGAGGAGGCGCTTTTCCACCTGCACAATCTTGTGCTGGCCGAGGGTCATGCCCTGCTGATCACCGCGCGCGAGGCCCCCGCGCTCTGGGGCCTTGGCTTGCCCGATCTGGCCAGCCGGATGGCGGGCACGCTGATGGAGCGGCTTGGCCCGCCCGATGATGCGCTGCTGGCGGCGCTCCTCTCCAAGCTCTTTGCCGACAGGCAGTTGTCGCCCACGCCCGACACCGTGCCCTATCTCGCGCGGCGGATCGAACGCAGCTTTGACGCGGCGCATGAGGTGGTGGCGGCACTCGACGCGCGCGCGCTCGACAAGGGGCGCGCGATCACCCGTGCGCTGGCCGCCGAGGTGCTGGACAAAGCCGCGCGCTAGCGCCACTTTGGCTGTCATTCAACCGTTACACGCCGTCGCCATAAGGCCGTCATGACCCAATCCGATTTCCTCAAATCTCCCGTCCCCGCCCCGGTCGATCTGCCCGATCTCGACATCACCGGGCCGGGCCGGTTCTTCAACCGCGAGCTGAGCTGGCTTGGCTTCAACTGGCGGGTGCTGGAAGAGGCGCAAAACCCGCGCGTGCCGCTTCTGGAACGGCTGCGCTTCCTGTCGATCTCGGCCACCAATCTGGACGAGTTCTACAACGTGCGCGTGGCGGGCCTGCGCGAACTGGCCAAGGCGGGCAACACAACGCCCGCCGCCGACGGGCTCAGCCCGGCCGAACAGCTTGTGCTGATCAACGAGAACGCCCGCAAGCTGCTCGAGTCGCAACAGGAGACGTTCGAGACCCTGCGTGCGGAGATGGAGCAGGAGCGGATTTCCATTCTCGCGCATGAGGCGCTCGACGAGGCCGACCGCGCCTATCTCGACGAATACTTTCTTCATGACGTCTTTCCGGTGCTGTCCCCGCTGGCCATCGACCCGGCGCATCCCTTTCCCTTCATTCCCAATCTCGGCTTCGTTCTGGCCCTGCAACTGGAACGCAAGGCAGACCGCCGCCCGCTTCAGGCGCTCTTGCCGATCCCGCAGCAGATCGACCGCTTCGTGAGCCTGCCCGCCGCCGAGGGCGCGCATCGCGCGCTGCCGCTGGAGGAATTGCTGCTTTTGCATCTGCACAGCATCTTTCCCGGTTATCGCTATGTCGGCCACTGTGCCTTTCGCGTGCTGCGCGACAGCGATCTCGAGGTCGAGGAAGAGGCCGAAGACCTTGTGCGCGAATTCGAGGTGGCGCTGAAGCGCCGCCGCCGCGGCGAGGTGGTGCGCATGAAGATCACCGCAGGTGCCCCCGAGACGCTGCGCGAGGTGATCATGGAGGAACTCCACGTCCGCCCCGACGAGGTGGTGGAGGTGGAAGGCATGATCGGGCTGGCCGATCTCAAGGAACTTGTGCTCGACGCGCGTCCCGACCTGCTCTGGCCGCCCTTCACCCCGCGTGTGCCCGAGCGGGTGCAGGACCATGGCGGCGACATGTTCGCCGCGATCCAGCAAAAGGACATGTTGCTGCACCACCCCTACGAGACCTTCGACATGGTGGTGCGGTTCCTGCAACAGGCGGCGCGTGATCCGAATGTGCTGGCGATCAAGCAGACGCTCTATCGCACCTCGCGCAACTCGCCCATCGTCGAGGCGCTGTGCGAGGCCGCCGAGGACGGCAAATCCGTCACCGCGCTGGTGGAGTTGAAGGCCCGTTTCGACGAGGCTGCCAATATCCGGCAGTCGCGGCGGCTGGAGCGCGCGGGCGCGCATGTGGTCTACGGCTTTATCGACCTCAAGACCCATGCCAAGATTTCCACCGTTGTCCGGCGCGAGGGCGACAAGCTTGTGACCTATACCCATTACGGCACCGGCAACTATCACCCGATCACCGCGCGCATCTATACCGACCTGAGCTTTTTCACCTGCGATCCCGCCCTGGGCCGCGACGCCACCAAGGTGTTCAACTATCTCTCGGGCTATGCCGAGCCGGAAGGGCTGGAAAATCTCTCGATCTCGCCCAAATCGCTGAAACCCCGCCTGCTCGAGCTGATCGCCCGCGAGGCCGATCTTGCCCGCGCGGGCAAGCCCGCCGCAATCTGGGCCAAGATGAATTCGCTGGTCGAGCCGGATGTGATCGACGCGCTCTATGCTGCCTCCGAAGCGGGGGTCAGGATCGACCTCGTGGTGCGCGGCATTTGCGGGCTGCGCCCCGGCATCAAGGGGCTGTCGTCCAATATCCGCGTCAAATCCATCATCGGGCGGTTTCTGGAACATTCGCGCATCGTCTGTTTCGGCAATGGCGCGGGGCTGCCGTCGAAAAAGGCGCGGGTGTTCATCTCTTCGGCTGACTGGATGGGGCGTAACCTCAACCGCCGTGTGGAAACGCTGGTCGAGACGACCAATCCCACGGTCAAGGCGCAGATCGTCTCTCAGGTCATGGCCGCGAACATGGCCGACGAGGCGCAAAGCTGGATCATGTCGCCGGATGGCAGCTTTGTTCGTATCCCCGTGCCCGAGGGTGAATTCGCCTTCAACTGCCACCGCTTTTTCATGGAAAACCCCTCGCTCTCGGGGCGTGGCTCGGCCGGTGCGGCGGATGTGCCCAAACTCACCCATACCGACGATTGACCCGGGTGCGTGCCTGTCGCATAGACGGGATGCAAACCGGCAAGGCAGGCGATGGACGGCGTGAACGATCCCGCAGAGCAACCTGACGGCCCCTTTGGCCGCCCGCTCTTCGACAGCCCAGAGGCGCGCGCTCTCTCTCGCGTGGGGGTGGTCGATGTCGGCTCGAACTCGGTGCGCCTCGTGGTGTTCGACGGCGCGGCGCGCAGCCCGGCCTATTTCTACAACGAAAAGATCATGTGCGGGCTGGGCGCGGGCCTGTCGGTCACCGGGCGGCTCAATCCCGAGGGGCGCACGCGCGCGCTCGATGCGTTGCGGCGCTTTGCGCTTCTGGCCGAGGGCATGGAGACCGGCCCGCTGAGCGCCGTGGCCACGGCGGCGGTGCGTGAGGCCGAGGATGGCGAGGCATTCCGCGCCGAGGTTCTGCGCGAGACGGGCATACGGCTCTTTGTGATCGACGGACCCGAAGAGGCGCGCCTCTCGGCGCAGGGCGTGCTGCTGGGCTGGCCGGGGGCTTACGGCCTTGTCTGCGACATGGGCGGTGCCTCTATGGAACTGGCCGAGATCAATGGCGGGCGCGTCGGGCGCTGCGTCACCTCCGCGCTCGGGCCGCTCAAGCTGCGCGACATCAAGGGCGGCCAGAAGGCGCGCCGCGCGCATATCCGCGCCACGCTCGACCGACTGCGGGCCGATCTCGGCGAGCAGAAGAACCGGCTCTTTCTTGTCGGTGGCTCGTGGCGCGCTTTCGCCCGCATCGACATGGCGCGTCGCGGTTATCCGCTGCATGTGCTGCACGAATACCGGATGAGTGCTGCGGATGTGCGCGCCACCATCAAGCATATCGAAAAGACGCCCCCCGAGGCCTTGCGCGCGCAATCGGGCGTGTCGTCGGCGCGCATCGCACTGGTGCCCTTTGCCGCCGAGGTGCTGCGCGAGGTGGTGAAGACCTTTCGCCCGCATGACATCGCCATTTCCAGCTACGGGATCCGCGAGGGTCTGCTTTACGAGCAGATGCCGCAGGCCCTGCGCGACCGTGACCCGCTGATCGAGGCCTGCCGCTTTGCCGAGGCCAAGGATGCGCGCCTTCCGGGGTTTGGCCGGGTGCTCTACGATTTCATCCTGCCGATCTTCAAATCCGTGGGAGAGGAGCGTCTGCGCATCGTCAAGGCCGCCTGCCTGCTGCATGACGTGAGCTGGCGCGCTCATCCCGATTACCGCGCCGAGGATTGTTTCGACAACGCCACCCGCGCCAATCTGGGCGGGCTCAAACATGCCGAGCGGGTGGTGCTGGGCCTTGCCCTGCTCTACCGCTATTCCAACAAGCGCGAGGGAACACGCTTTGACACGCTCGCCGGGCTGATCACCGAGCGCGAGCGCCACGAGGCTGAGGTTCTCGGCCGCGCGCTGCGCTTTGCTGCGATGCTGTGGCTCAAGGACAATGCCCATCTGGGCGAAATGCGCTGGTTCCCCAAGCGCAAGGTTCTGGAACTGCGCCTCTCGCCCGAGGCCGCCCCGCTCTTTGGCGAGGTGGCGCGGGCACGCTTTGGCGCGCTCTGCTCGGCGCTCGGGGCGCAGGCCGATATCCGGCTGCCCGCAGCCCGGTTGTGATCTCCCGCGCGCCTCTCTAGGGTCGCGCAAAACCGCGACCAGAGGACAGGACATGCAGAAAAGACCGCTGGGGCGGACCGGGATCGACGTGAGCGCGCTTTGCCTTGGCTCGATGACATGGGGTGCCCGGAACACCGAGGCCGAGGGCCACGCGCAGATCGACCGCGCCCTTGCCGCAGGCATCAATTTCATCGACACCGCCGAGATGTATCCCACCGCGCCGGTCACCCCCGAGACGCAAGGAAGAACCGAGGAAATCATCGGCTCCTGGTTCGCGAGCTCCGGGCGACGCAACGAGGTGATTCTTGCCACCAAGATTGTCGGCGCGGGTGTTGCTCATATGCGCGGCGGCGCACCGATCACGGGTGCCGCCATCACCGAGGCGATCGACGGTTCGCTGCGCCGCCTGCAAACCGGTCATATCGATCTTTACCAACTGCACTGGCCCAATCGCGGCAGCTACATGTTCCGCCAGAACTGGGCCTTTGACCCGTCGGGCCAGAACCGCGAGGAGACCCGTGCGCACATGCAAGAGGTGCTCGACACCCTGCAGCGCGAGGTGGATCGCGGCCGCATTCGCGCCTTTGGCCTCTCGAACGAGAGCGCATGGGGAACCGCCGAATGGCTGCGTCTGTCCGAGGGCGGGGCGGGACCGCGCGTCGCCTCCATCCAGAACGAATATTCGCTGATGTGCCGTCTTTACGATACCGATCTGGCGGAATTGAGCGTCAACGAGGATGTGGGCCTGCTGGCCTTCTCGCCGCTGGCGGCGGGGCTCTTGTCGGGCAAGTATCAGGGTGGCGCGCTGCCCGAGGGCTCGCGCATGACGATCAACACCGATCTGGGGGGCCGCAAGGGCCCGCGCGCCTTTGCCGCCGTCGAGGCCTATCTTGGCGTGGCCGCGAAACACGGGCTTGACCCGGTGCAGATGGCGCTTGCCTGGTGCCTGACCCGGCCCTTCCTGTGCGCGGCCATTTTCGGCGCGACCAGCCTTTCGCAGCTTGACCGCGCGCTCGGCGCGGCGGAGCTGACGCTTGGTGACGAGGTGCTGGCCGATATCGACGCCGCGCATCGCGCCCATCCCATGCCCTATTGAGCCGCGCCCATTGGCCCCTTGCCCGTGCCCCCGCCCCGGCGTATAGCCCCGCCCTGACCCCAAAGGAGCCAAAGCGATGCAAGGCAGCGCCAATCTCAACGTCATGCTCAAGGCCGCGCGCAAGGCCGGGCGCTCGCTTCTCAAGGATTTCGGAGAGGTCGAGAACCTTCAGGTGTCGATGAAGGGTGCCGGCGATTTCGTGAGCCGCGCCGATATCGCCGCCGAAAAGATCATCAAGTCCGAACTGACCTCCGCACGCCCCAATTATGGCTGGGCCGCCGAGGAAGGCGGCGAGGAACCGGGCACCGACCCCACCCGCCGCTGGATTGTTGACCCCTTGGACGGCACCACCAATTTCCTGCACGGCCTGCCGCATTGGGCGATTTCCATCGCGCTTGAGCACAAGGGCGAGGTGGTGTCGGGCGTGATCTATGACCCGATCAAGGACGAGGCGTTCTTTGCCGAGAAGGGCACCGGTGCCTGGCTCAACGAGACCCGACTGCGTGTCTCGGGGCGCAACAAGATGATCGAGGCGATCTTTGCCACCGGCCTGCCCTTTGGCGGGCGCAGCGACCTGCCCGAAACCTTGCAGGATCTCGCGCGCCTGCTGCCCGCCTGCGCCGGTGTGCGCCGCTGGGGGTCTGCCGCGCTCGACATGGCCTATGTGGCCGCCGGGCGTTATGACGGCTTCTGGGAGCGGCGCCTCAACGCCTGGGACCTGGCCGCCGGTGTCATCATCGCACGCGAGGCGGGCGCGCTGGTGGAACCGCTGACGCCCGGTGGCAACATCCTCGGCGATGGCGAGGTGATCGCCGCCAACGAGAAGATTTTCGACAAGTTCGCCCGTGTGATCCGCAACGAGGCGTGACAGGCCGCGCGGCGCGTGGCAATTATCCCGGTGTCATGGACACGGGAGAGCGGCGATGCACCTCGATCACCTTGCCGTCGCGGGCGAGAGCCTCGACGCGGCGGCGGCCCATCTCGAAGCAGCACTCGGCCTGCCGTTGCAGCCGGGCGGGGCACATGCGCGGTTCGGCACCCATAACCGGCTTCTGGGGCTGGAGGACGGGCTTTATCTCGAGGCCATCGCCATCGACCCGAATGCCCCCGCGCCAGACGGCCCGCGCTGGTTCGATCTCGACCGGCTGACGGGCCCGCCGCATCTGCGCACCTGGATTGCCCGCGTCGATGACCTTGACGCCGCTCTGACCCGCCACCCCGAGGCAGGGCAACCACTTCAGCTTGAACGCGGCGATCTGCGCTGGCGCATGGCGGTGCCCGCAAGCGGCGTGCTGCCCTTCGACAATCTCTTTCCCGCGCTGATCGAATGGCAGGGAACGGCGCATCCGGCGCAGCGTCTTGCGCCCTCGGGCGCGCGGCTTGTGCGGCTCGTCATTACCCACCCGGACGTGGCGGCGTTGCGCGACGCGCTGTCCGGGCTCACCGACCGGCGCGTGGTGGTCGAGCCCGGCGCGCCCGCGCTCCGGGCCGAGATCGCCACGCCCCATGGGCTGCGCGTGCTGTCATGATGCTTCGCCCGGCCACGAATGCGGACATCCCGGCGATCCTTGCCATCTGGAATCCGCTGATCCGGGATACGTCGATCACCTTCACCACTGTCGAAAAGACACCCGACGCACTCGCCGCCGATATCGTCACGCGCGGGTCGGCCTTTCTCGTGGCCGAGACCGGCGGCGCGCTCCTCGGTTTTGCCAGCTACGGCCCGTTCCGCAGCGGCCCCGGCTATGCCCATACCGCCGAGCACACGGTGATCCTCGGTGCGGGCGCGCGCGGGCGTGGCATCGGACGCGCGCTCATGGCACGGCTCGAAGAGGTGGCGCGCGCGCAGAGCATTCACGCGATGATCGGAGGCGTCAGCGGCGAGAATCCGGGGGCCATCGCCTTTCACGAGGCGATCGGTTTCGACCGCGTGGGCCATTTGCCGCAGGTGGGGCGCAAGTTCGGGCAATGGCTCGATCTGGTGCTTTTGCAGAAAACCCTGTGACGGTTTGCACTGACACTGCCTGCGTTCCGCGATAGTCTGCGCCCATGTCGATCTGGACCCGCATCACCGAGGCGCTTCAGGCGCTCGCCAAGGGCGAGAGCCTGTCCCATGTGTTTGACCTTTTGCGCACCCCGCCCGAGCGCAGCGTCGCCTTCACCATCGCGGTGATCGCGCTTTCGGCCAAGATGGCCAAGGCCGACGGCCAGGTGACACGCGACGAGGTCACGGCCTTTCGCGAGGTGTTCAGCATTCCGCCCGAGGAAGAACCCAACGCCGCCCGCGTCTTCAATCTCGCGCGGCAGGACGTGGCCGGGTTCGAGGACTACGCCGCGCGGATCGCGCGCATGTTCGAGGGTGCCCCCGAGACGCTGTGCGACCTGATCGAGGGGCTGTTTCATATCGCCATGGCCGACGGGGTCTATCACCCCAACGAGGATGCCTTTCTCGAACGGGTGGCCGATATCTTCGGCCTGCCGGAGCCGCAGTTCCGCGCGCTGCGCGCCCGCTTCGTGCCCGATGCCGCGCCCGATCCGTGGTCCGTGCTTGGCGTGACGGCGGATATGCCGATGGCGGAAATCCGCGCCGTCTGGCGGCAGATGGTGCGCGATTGCCACCCCGACCGGTTGCAGGCGCGCGGCGTGCCCGAAGAGGCGGTGCGGCTGGCCGAAAAGCGCCTCAAGGACATCAACCGCGCCTGGGAAGAAATCAACACGGCACGCGCCTCTTAAAACCGTCACTCATCTGTCCTATATGCGCATCATGAAACGTCTTGCGCTTATCGTGACCCTTGCCCTTGCCGCACCGCCCGCCCTGGCGCAGGAGGGGGAGGGGCGCTCGCTCATGGAAGAGGGCGCGCGCCTTTTCTGGGAAGGCATCCGCCGCGAGATGGGCCCGGCCCTCGACAGTTTGCGCGACCGCGCGGATGAGATGGAACCGGCGATTCGTGATTTCGTGGAGCGGATGGGGCCTGCCCTCTCGGATATGATGGGCCAGATCGGCGATCTGAGCGCCTATCACCCGCCCGAGGTTCTGCCCAATGGCGACATCATCATCCGCCGCAAGACCCCGCAGGAACTCACCGACGAGGTGCCCGAGGGCGAGGTGGAAATCTAGCCCCGCGCCCGCAGCACAGCGCCGGGGTTCATGATCCCCAATGGATCAAGCGCCGCCTTGATCGCGCGCATCGCCCCAAGCTTGACCGGATCGCCGTAGCGCTCGAGATCGTCCACCTTGAGCCGCCCGATGCCATGCTCGGCACTCACTGATCCGCCCATCTCGTGCACCAGATCGTGCAGCGCGCGCTTGATCGCGTCGCGCTCTGCCATGTGGTCGGCGCGGCTCCGTCCCGGCATCGGAAAGATGTTGTAATGCAGATTGCCATCGCCCAGATGGCCGAAACAGTTGATGCGGAAGTCGCCGATCCCATTGATCACCTCGCGCCCGCGTTCGATGAACTCCGGGATCACCGAGAGCGGCAGCGACATGTCATGCGAACTGACCGAACCGATCCGCCGGTTGGCCTCGGGTGTCTGCTCGCGCACCTCCCAGAAGTCGCGCCGTTGTGCCTCGGACTGCGCAATCAGCCCGTCGCTGACCAGCCCTGCCTCCATTCCGGCGGCAAACAGTCCTTCAAGGGCCGCCGCCGGGTCAAGCCCGCGCGCCAGCCCCACATCGACCAGCACGAACCATTCGGGACGCTCGGCAAAGGGCTGCCGTATCCCTGGCAGTGTTTCGGCGAGAAACTCCAGCCCCTGCCGGTGCATCAACTCGAACGCGCTCACCCCCTCGCCCAGGTGGTCGCGCGCAAGGCTCAGCAGGTCGAGCGCCGCGCGCGGGCTCTCGACCACGAAAAACGCCGTGCCCTCAGCGGCAGGCAGCGGCGCAAGGCGAAGCGCGGCAGCGGTGATCACGCCCAGCGTGCCCTCCGAGCCGATCATCAGGTTGCGCAGATCATAGCCGGTATTGTCCTTGCGCAACCGCTTCAGCCCGTGCCAGATCTGACCGTCGGGCATCACCACCTCCAGCCCGAGGCACAGATCGCGCGCATTGCCATAGCGCAGCACGTTGACCCCGCCCGCATTGGTGGCCAGAAGCCCGCCGATCCGCGCCGATCCTTTCGAGGCGATGGAGAGCGGAAAAAGCCGTCCAGCCCCGCGCGCCACACCGTGCACCTCCTCAAGGATCGCGCCCGCCTCGACCACGATCACGTTCTCCTCCGGCCAGAGACCGCGCACCGCGCGCATCCGCTCGAGGCTCAGGATCACCGGCATCGCGCCGCCGGGACATATCTGCCCGCCGACAAGCCCGGTGCCGCCGCCATAGGGCACCACGGGCACGCGCGCCGCGGCACAGGCCCGCACCACCGCCGCCACCTCTTCGGTGCTGCCCGGCGCCACGACCATGCCGTGGCCCTGCCAGCGCCCGCGCGGCTCCTCAAAGTAGCGCGGCGCGGCCTCGCGCAGGGCGCCGGGCGATACGGCCAGGGCGGCCAGAAACTCGGGTGTGGCGGATATGTGGCTCATCGCTCTTCAGATATCACACCGGGGGCGCGGGGAAAGCCCCGGTTTCATCGTTCCAAAAATACTCATGTCCCTGTCAGAGTTTCGATGAGATCACGCCGGTGTTGAAGCCGCCCATCCGCAACTCGCCGAAAAGCCGCTGATATTCGATCTTGGGACAGCGGTTCATCACCACATCGACGCCGCGCGCGCGTGCCGTTTCGGCAGCGCCCTCATGCTCCACCCCGATCTGCATCCAGACCGTGCGCAACCCCGGAAACGCCGCCAGCGCCTCCTCGACGATGGGCGGGACGTGCTCGGACCGGCGGAAGATATCGACCATGTCGACACCCCCCTCGATATCGCTCAGCCGTGCCACGACCTTTTGCCCGAACAGCGTCTCGCCGGCATGGCCCGGATTGACCGGCACCACCTCGTATTTCTTGAGACTGAGGTAGCGCGCCACGTAATAAGAGGGCCGCACCGGGTTCATCGAGACCCCGACGACCGCCACACGCCGCGTGCGGGTCAGGATCTCGCGCAGAAGGGAATCGCTGTAGGTTTCGCTCATGGCATGCAGTCAATCACGGCTTGGCCCAGGAAAAAAGCGCCCAAGTTAAAACTTGGGCGCCAGTCGCGGAACGAGGGACAGTGATACGAAGCACCGAGGTTCCGTCTACGGCGCTTCTGGGACAGATATAGGTCCGATTCTCATTGTAAAAAGGGTTTGTAATACGCGTGTGACCGGCGCGTGAGCGGACTCAGTCAAAGATATCCTCGATCGCGTCCCACATCTCCGAGAGCATACGCTGTTTGAAGCTTTTGCGTTTTTTCGGCTTTTTGCGCGGCTTCGACGGGACCACCGGCCTTGACGCTGGCTGTGCGGGAGCAGCGCGATTTTCAATCGGCAGCGACTTCATCTCGCGCAGCGGCGCGCCGCAACTGGAACAGGACAATTCGTGCCGCGCCCGGTCGAACACAAGCGCGGCGCGCGTGCCGCAATAGCAACAGGTGGCGATCTTCGGGGTCATGCCCTCTCATATCGGTTCCAGCCCCCGGATTTCCACCCCCGAGGTCGCAAACCGTCGCGCGCACGGGCATTACATGTTAGAGTTGCATCATTCACAACAGGAGAGATTTTCCCGATGCAAGACACATCCCCGCGCGACCTGCCGTTCCGCATCGACATCAAACGCGTTCATCTCGCCGTCGGCTGGGTCGCCTTCGGCTTGCCGCTCTCGTTGCTGGCCCTCGGGTTGCTGGTGCCGACGATCTGTTTTTATGCCTCGATCAGCCATTTCTACTTCAGCCCGATCGGCGGTGATCTCTTCGTGGGGATGCTGAGCTTTGTGGGCCTTTTGCTGCTTTGCCTTTATTCGTTCGACATGGCGGGCTGCGACGGGGCGCTTGGCTGGCGCTGGTATGACGTGGCCCTGATCCGGCTCGCCGGGATCGCGGCGCTGCTGGTCGCCTTCGTCCCGACTCATGGCTCGGGATGCGTTTTCAAAGCCGGCCAGGTGCCCCGCGCCTTTGTCGGCGAGGCCCTCGGCTCGGAGGATTTTCCGGTCCGGTCCGAGCCTCTCGATGTGGTCTCGGGGTCACCGTCATTTGACTTCTGGGGCGTCCTGCTCGGTCTGGACCGGATCCGCGACAGCCTTCTGGACTGGGTCCACAACATCGCCGCCGGTGTCATGTTCCTCATCCTTGCCTATGTGGTGCTGCGCGTGTTCACCCGCGTCAATTCGCGGGACGCACTTTGCGAGGGCAATCGCAAGGATCTGCGCAACCGCTGCTATCGCGCCCTCGGCCTTGTCATCCTCGGCGCGGTCGCGGTGCTCGCGCTCAAGACGGCGCTCTTTTCGGAGGCAGAGACCTTTCTGCGCATCTGGAACGGGTTGCGTCTGACCTTCGTATTCGAGGCGCTGGCGCTCGCGGCGTTCGGGCTGGCCTGGATGATAAAGGGGCGCTTCCTGCCCTATTTCGAGGACCGGGTTCACCCCCGCGCGGCATAGAGCGCCACGGCCGCGGCGTTCGAGACGTTGAGCGAGCCGAAGGCACCGGGAAAGTCGATCCGCACCAGCGCATCGACACTTTCCCGCGTCCGTTCGCGCAGGCCCGGCCCCTCGGCCCCCAGAACCAGCGCCACGGGCCGGTCGCGGCGGCCCTCGAGCGCGGTTTCGATATCCGTTTCCGCCTCGCCCGCCAGCCCCAGCACGAGATAGCCCATGCCCTGCAACTCGGTGATGGCATCGGCAAGGTTGCGCACCCGCAAATAGGGCTGCCGTTCGAGCGCGCCGCTCGCGGTCTTTGCCAGCGCGCCGGTTTCGGGCGCGGCGTGGTGGCGGGGTGCGATCACCGCGCGGGCGCCGAACACCTCTGCGGAACGCAGGATCGCGCCCACGTTATGCGGGTCCGTCACCCGGTCAAGGAGCACCAGACGCGGCGAGCCGGGCCCCGCGCGCAGCGCGACATCGGCAAGGCTCCCCCAGTCGAGTGGCTTGACCTCGAGCGCGGCACCCTGATGCACCGAAGCCGGATCGAGCGGCGCGGAAAAGCGGCGCGGGTCGGCGATTTCCGGCTCCATCCCGCTTGCCGCGATGGCCTCTGCCAGCTTGTCGGCGGCGTTGCGCGTGACGATGAGACGCAAACGTTCGCGGCGCGGATTTTCCAGCGCGTCGCGCACCGCGTGCAGACCGAAGAGCCAGACCGTCTCGGCGCTTGCCACCTTTTTCGCCTGTTCCTTGTCGATCACCCAGCGGGGTTTCTTCATCGCGCGCGCCTTTCCTGTCAGGCGCGGGCAATCGCATGGCCCCGCGCCCCAAGGCAAGCGATTTTCCGGTTGACGCCCCCGCGCCCCGATTTTAAGAGGCCCGATACGTGGGCGACAGGCCGCAAGGTGTGGCAGGGGACTGTAACTCCCTCGCGGAGACGCACGCTAGGTTCGATTCCTAGGTCGCCCACCACTTTCCCCCTTTCTGAGCACGCCCCGCCGCACCTATACTGCGCGGCAAAAGGCGGGGGCAGAGGCATGGCGAAACCGGCCAAACCGGGCGCGTTCAACATCGTGATCGTCGCGCAGGGCGGGCGGCTGCAATACGAGGCGGTGATCTTTGCCGCCTCGCTGCGCGCGATGTCGCCGGGTTTCGCGGGGCGTCTTCTTGTGGCCGAGCCGCAACCGGGGCCGCTCTGGCCCAACGATCCGCGCATCAAGGGCGACGAGACGCGCGCGCTGCTCGAGGGGTTCGGTGCCGAGATCGTGCCGTTCGAGAACCGCTATTTCGGCCATGCCTACGCTTACGGCAACAAGATCGAGGCGCTTTTGTCGCTGCCCGAAGGGGAGCCGTTTGTGTTCTTCGACACCGATACGCTGGTGACGGGGGAGGTGGCGGATGTGCCCTTTGATTTCGCGCGCCCGACCGCGTCGCTGCGGCGCGAAGGGACATGGCCGCAGATCGAGCTTTACGGCCCCGGTTACGGCGCGATCTGGAAATCGCTCTATGACCGGTTCGGGCTGGATTACGAAAGCTCGCTCGATCCGTGCCAGCCCGACGAATACTGGAAGCGCTACCTTTATTTCAATGCGGGCTTCTTCTTTTACCGCTGCCCGCGCGTCTTCGGGCGGCGGTTTCTGGATCATGCGGTGGCGATCCGCGATGATCCGCCGCCCGAACTTGTCTGCCAACCGCTCGATCCTTGGCTTGATCAGGTGGCGCTGCCGCTGGTCATTCACGGGCTTGGCGGCGGGCGCGATACGCTGCCCGAGGGGCTGCTCGACGGGGCAGTGACCTGTCATTACCGCACGCTGCCGCTGCTTTATGCGCGTGAAAGCGATCATGTGGTGAAGGTTCTTGAGGGCGTGACCGCGCCCCACCGGATCAAGAAGGTGCTCAAGGACTACGAGCCGATCAAGCGGATGATCTATCAGGGGCGGGGCGCCAAGGTGCGCGCGCTTTTCGACCGAGAGAACCTGCCCGTCCGCGAACAGGCGATCCGCAACACGATCAAGCGCAACGGGTTCTGGATGCGGTAAGGGTCGTGCGCGAGTGCCCGTCATCCTCGGGCCTGTCCCGAGGATCTCCCCGTCACCCGTCATCCTCCGGCTTGACCGGAGGATCTCCCTGCCCCAGAGATCCCCGCTTTCGCGGGGATGACGAGGGACGAGAGGAGGCGGACAGCATGTTCAACCGACGCTTTCCACCTGTGTGGGGATGACAGGTGCGCGCCCTCACCCCGCGAACACGCCGTCCATATCGGCAAAGCCCTTCACCTCGATCGGGTTGCCGCAGGGATCACGAAAGAACATGGTCCATTGCTCGCCCGGCTCGCCCTCGAACCGCACCGAAGGCGGGATCACGAAATCCACCCCCGCCGCCTCGAGCCGCACGGCCAGATCACGCCAGAGCGTAAGCGCCAGCACCACCCCGAAATGCGGCATCGGCACCATGTGCTCACCCACCTTGCCGGTGGCCTCGGTCGCAAAGGGCGTGCCCAGATGCAGCGACAGTTGATGACCGAAAAAATCGAAATCCACCCATGTTGCGGTCGAGCGCCCCTCGACCGCGCCCAGAACCCCGCCATAAAACCCCCGCGCCGCGTCGAGATCGGTCACGTTGATCGCCAGATGAAACGGATTTGCCATGTCTCTTCTCCCCGTGCCCGTTGCGTGGCCCGCCCCGATGCCGTAACCCGGAACCCACGTATTTCGCAAGGAGGAGCGCCCCATGGCCTATGGTTTCAACACATTGCAGATCCACGCGGGCGCACGGCCCGACCCGGCGACCGGCGCGCGGCAGGTGCCGATCTATCAGACCACGGCCTATGTGTTCCGCGATGCCGAACACGCGGCGGCGCTCTTCAACCTGCAAGAGGTGGGCTATATCTATTCACGCCTGACCAACCCGACTGTGGCTGCGTTGCAGGAACGCGTCGCCACGCTCGAGGGCGGGGCAGGGGCGGTGTGCTGTTCCTCGGGTCACGCGGCGCAGATCATGGCGCTCTTTCCGTTGATGGGGCCGGGGCTTAACGTGGTGGTCTCGACCCGGCTTTACGGTGGCTCGATCACGCAGTTCAGCCAGACAATCCGGCGCTTCGGCTGGTCCGCCAAATTCGTCGATTTCGACGATCTGGACGCCATTTCCGCGGCGATTGACGACAATACCCGCGCGGTGTTCTGCGAATCCATCGCCAATCCGGGCGGCTATATCACCGATCTCGATGCGGTGGCGGCGGTGGCCGACAAGGCGGGCCTGCCGCTCATCGTGGATAACACCTCGGCCACGCCATATCTCTGCCGCCCGATCGAGCACGGGGCCGCGCTGGTCGTGCATTCGATGACCAAGTTCCTGACCGGCAACGGCACGGTGACGGGGGGCTGCGTGGTGGATTCGGGGCAGTTCGACTGGTCCGCCTCGGGCAAGTTCCCCTCGCTCAGCGAGCCGGAACCCGCCTATCACGGACTCAAGTTTCACGAGACCTTCGGGCCGCTTGCGTTTACCTTCCACGGCATCGCCGTGGGCTTGCGTGATCTGGGCATGACGCTCAACCCGCAGGCGGCGCATTACACGCTGATGGGGATCGAGACGCTCAGCTTGCGGATGCAGCGCCATTGCGAGAATGCCGAACGGATCGCAGGCTGGCTCGAGCAACATCCCGCCGTCGAGGGCGTGACCTATGCCGGGCTGAAATCCTCGCCCTATCATGACCGGGTGGCGCGCATCTGCCCCAAGGGCGCGGGCGGGCTCTTCACCGTGGCGCTCAAGGGCGGCTATGACGCCTGCGTGCGCTTTGTCGATTCGCTGGAGTTGTTCAGCCATGTGGCCAATCTGGGTGATACCCGCAGCCTTGTGATCCACTCCGCCTCGACCACGCACCGGCAATTGACCCCCGAGCAGCAAAAAGCCGCCGGGGCCGCACCCAACGTGGTGCGCATCTCCATCGGGATCGAGGATGCCGAGGACCTGATGGCCGATCTCGATCAGGCACTGGCCAGGGCGGGCGGTTGAGCGGGCGCGCTTTGGTTAACGAGATGTGACCGGGCGGACGTGCGGGCGACGACTCGGCGGCGGATTTGCCTGATTAACAAGGGCGATGAGGCCGTTTTGGGCCGTCGGTATCGCGTCGGTGCGGATCGGCTTGCGGGCTGGGTTAACGCGGCGCGCGCTTGGGCCGGGGATGCGTCATCCTCCGGCTTGACCGGAGGATCTGTTGGCGTGGTCTGGTCTGCAAGAGATCCTCGGGTCGGGCCCGAGGATGACGGGGAGAGCGGGCGGCGGCGGTCAGTCATCGGGGAGCGCGTCGAGGCGGCGCTTCGCCTCGGTGATATGCGGATGATCCGGCGGCAGGGTGGCGCGGAAGATGGCGCGCGCCTGTTCCAGCATGGCGCGCCCTTCAGCCACGCGACCGGTCTCCCCTAGAAGGCTGCCGAGGTTGGTGAGGTCGATGGCATAGGCCGGATGCGCCTCGCCGACGGTCGCGCGGGCGATCTCCAGCGCCTCGCGGTAGAGCGTCTCGGCCTGTTCAAACCGACCCAGCGCCCGCACCACGTTAGCAAGGTTGTTCAAATGGATGGCATATTCCGGATGCCTATCGCCTAAAGTCGCGCGGTCGATCTTCAGCGCCTTGCGGAGGAGTCTCTCGGCCTCCTCATACCGATCTTGCAACCGCACCACGCCCGCGAGGTTGTTGAGACCGCTAGCAAAGTCTCGGTGCCCCTCGCCGACGGTCGCGCGGTCGATCTCCAGCGCCTCGCGATAGAGCGCCTCCGCCTCCGCATACCGCCCTTGCGCATCAAGTGTCAGGGCGTGCTCATTCAGGGCTGTGGCGATCTGCTCTTGCGTGCCTTCATTGCGGGCTAGGGCAAGCAGGTCCGCCCCGTGGCGATGGGCAGTGTCGAGCTGACCGGCGCGCCACGCATATTCCCGCGCCTTGAAGATATTGTCGAATTCCGGGACCAGCCTTGCCGCTTTCGCATAGTGCTGCGCGGCGTCAAGCCAGCGCAGCTCGGCCTCGGCCACCTCGCCCCGGCCACCGGCGGCGCGGGCGGCGTCCTGCACGGCCAGATCGTTGCGGGCCTCGATCTCGGCGAAGATGTTATCGGCAAGGGAATAATCGGCCTTCGCCAGTGCCGCCTTGGCCTCGGCGATGCGATCCGCACCGATCTGGTTGGCTTCGCGGTCAAGCAGGGCCTCAAGATCGGTGATGCGCTTGCGGGCCTCGGCAAGGGCGGCGTCGGGGTTGGTGATCTGGGATTCGAGTTCGGCGATGCGGGCGCGCAGCTGTGTTTTCCCGGCCTCGTTGGCCTCGGCCAGTTCCTGCTCGAGATCGGCCTTGAGGTCGCGGCGCAGGCGGATGAATTCGGCCACGGTAAGGGCGGGGCCGTCCTTGGCCTGCGACGGTTTGATCTGGTCGATGGTTCTGGGATCGAGTGCCACGGGGTTCGGTTTGGAGAAGGGCCATTTGAGAAAACCCATGGCCACACCCAGAAGGTAAGCCAAACCAGCGGCTGCGCTGAGTTCCAATGCGTAAGTCCGCAGAAACAACAAGACCGTGTCCAACATTACAAAGCCGCCCGAATGACCCGTGATGCACCATATCCGGTCGCGGTGATTTGGGAAGGGCCAAGGCTGGTGCCCTTCTGGCTTGATTCCGCGCGGGGGACACGTGACGGATGCTCGGATCAGGCCATGTCCCGATGCCTGTCCGGACCGGCGGGCGGGCGCGTTAGGGGCGCTGCCCTCTTTGCCTCGGCGGGATGGTGCGCTAGGATCACGACCTGACAGAAGATGACTCCCTCACCCCGTTCCAAGTGGTATATAAGCGTCGCGTATGACCCCGAATTTCGCCCTCAACCTCTCGCTCGATGGCATTACCCTCCTGCACCTCGCGGACGGGTCCAAAAAGCACGTCGTGGGCGCGGTCGCGCTCGACTCGGGCGACCTTGCGGGCGAGTTGGCCGCGCTGCGCCAAAAGGCGCAGACGCTCGCGCCCTCGGGCATGGCGACCAAGCTCATCATCCCCGAGGAGCAGATCCGCTATCTCGATCTGCCCGCCGCCTCCGCGCCCCATGGCGATTACGATGCGGCGGCCGCGGATGCGCTTGACGGGGCAACGCCTTATGCGCTGCACGATCTGGCCTTTGACTGGACGGTTGCAGGGGATCGCTTGCAGGTGGCCGCCGTCGCGCGCGAGACCCTGGAAGAGGCCGAGAGCTTTGCGCTCGAACACGGCTTCAATCCGGTGAGCTTCGTGGCGCGGCCCGACGCGGCGACCTTTTCAGGCGAGCCGTTCTTCGGTCCGACCGAGAGCGCCGGGGATCACGTTTTGGTGCCGATGCCGGAGCCGGAGCCGTTACCTGAGCCAGAACCGGAAACGGTTGCGGAGGCGGAAGCGGATGCCGAGGCACCGCTGCTTTTTGCCTCGATCCGGGCCGAGCGCGGCATGCTGCCGGTGAGCGCGCCGAGGCTTGACGGGGCCGCGCGGTTCACGCCCGCGCCGCCCTTGGCCGAGACCGAGGTGCGAGCCCTCTCGGGTGTGGCGCGCGCGAGCCTGACGCCGCGTGAGCCTGCGCCGGTGGAGGCGCTTACCGCGCTCCCCGTGCCGGAGCCGACGGTGCCATCTGCACCGTCCCAACCCAAAGCGTCCGCCCGGATAGAATCTCCGCCGGTGGCGACGCCCGAGGACGAGGCAGAGCGGCTGACGATTTTCGGCGCGCGGCAGTCGCAAACCGCGCGACAGGGCAAGCCGCGCTTTCTGGGCCTGATCCTGACCGCTGCACTGGTGCTGCTGATGGTGGGGGTTGCCGCGCTGGCCTCGATCTTTCCCGATAGCGGGATCGGGCGGCTGTTGCGCGGGCCGGAGCCGCAGATCGCGGTGACGCCGGATATCCCCGAGCTTGCCCATAGCGCCGAGCCTGTTCCGATAGCCGAGGCTCCCGAAATCGAGGCTCCCGAACCTGAGGCACCCGAACCCGAGGCCATGCCGGAGCCGATGCCAATCGCGCCCGCGTCCGCGCCCGAGATCGCGGCGCTGCCGGAAACGGAGGTGGCCCCGGTGCCCCCGCAATGGACCGAGCCGCGCAGCCCCGAGGAGGCGCGGGCGCGCTATGCCGCCACCGGCATCTGGCCCAATGCGCCCACACCGCCCGCCGAGCCGCCGACAGATACGCTCGACGCGCTTTACCAGACCTCGATCGACGAGGCCCTGCGTTTCGGCGATGCGGTCGCCTTGCCCGCCGAGCGCGCCCTTGCCCTTGATGTGCGCCCGCCCCTGCCTGCGGGCCCACCCCTGCCGGGCCAGACCTTCGCGCTTGACGCGCGCGGCCTTGTCACCGCGACACCCGAGGGCGCGCTGACCCCCGGCGGCGTCATCGTGCGGGCGGGACCGCCGCCGCTGCGCCCCGAGACCATGCCTGTGCGCGCCGTGCCGATCCCGGACCTCACGCCTACGCCCGAGGCACTGGCCGCGCGCGAACGGCTGTCCGGCATCCGACCCCGGCCCCGCCCCGAAAACCTGAGCGAACAGCAGGAGCGCGGCGCGCTTGGCGGGCGAAGCCGAAGCGAACTGGCCGCGCTGCGCCCGCGTCTGCGGCCCGCCACGCTTGTGCCCGTGCCGCAGCCTGACGCAGAGGCCATCCAGCAGGCCCTTGACGAGGCCACGGAGCAGGCCGTTGCCGCCTCGCTCAAGCCGCGCCTGCGGCCACAATCGATTGAGCGCGCTGCGGCGCGTGCCGCGCCCGCCGCCCCGGTTGCACCCGCGCCACAGCGCGCTCCCGCACCGGAGGCGGACGACGGCGAGCCGGAACTCACCCGCACCGCCGCCGCCGCGCCGCGTATCCCGACATCGGCCTCGATCGCGCAGCAGGCCACCACCCGCAACGCCATCAATCTGCGACAGGTCAACCTTATCGGCGTCTATGGCGCGCCGTCCAATCGCCGCGCGCTGGTGCGCCTTGCCAATGGCCGCTATCAGAAGGTTCAGGTGGGCGACCGGATCGACGGCGGGCGCGTCTCGGCGATTGGCAATGACGAATTGCGCTATCGCAAGGGCAGCCGGGATGTTGTCCTGCGCCTGCCCAAGGGCTGAGGCGCGGTGCGCTTCGCCCGACACGGATAGGAGAGCCGATGGCCGGATTCCTGTTTCAGGCGACGGTGTTTCTTCTGGCCATGGTCATTGCCGTGCCGCTGGCCGCGCGGCTGGGTTTCGGGTCGGTTCTGGGCTATCTGGCGGCGGGCATCGTCATCGGCCCGGTTCTGGGACTGGTCGGCGGGCACGAGACCGCCGAGTTGCAGCACGTGGCCGAATTCGGCGTGGTGATGATGCTCTTTCTCATCGGGCTGGAGCTTGAGCCGCGCGCCCTCTGGGACATGCGCCACCGGCTTCTGGGGTTGGGGGGACTTCAGATCGCGCTGACCACGCTGGCGGTGATGCTGGTCGCGATCTGGATGGGGCAGGTCTGGACGGTCGCGCTTGCCGTGGGCATGATCTTCGCCCTGTCCTCCACCGCTATCGTGCTCCAGACGCTCAACGAGAAGGGGCTGATGCAGACAGGGGGCGGGCGCTCGGCCTTCTCGGTGCTGCTGACGCAGGATATCGCGGTCATCCCGATGCTGGCGTTTCTGCCGCTTCTGGCGCTGCCGCGCACCGTCGAACAGGTGTTCGACGCCTCGCGCGGGCGCTCTGCCGCGGCCGCAGAGCAGGGCGGAGGCGCGCATGAGGCGGCGCAGAATTTCATCGCCGGCCTGCCGGGTTGGGGGGCGACTCTGGTCACGATCGCCGCCGTGGCGGCCATCATCCTTGCGGGCACCTACCTGACGCGGCCGGTGTTCCGCTTCATCCACACCGCGCGGATGCGCGAGATGTATACGGCGCTGGCGCTGCTGATCGTGGTGGGCATTTCGTTTCTGATGATGCTGGTGGGGCTTTCGCCCGCGCTTGGCGCTTTTCTTGCCGGCGTGGTGCTTGCCAACAGCGAATTCCGCCACGAGCTCGAGAGCGATCTTGCGCCGTTCAAGGGCCTGTTGCTGGGGCTGTTTTTCATCACCGTCGGCGCGGGCATAAATTTCACCGTGCTCACCGGCGCGCCCGTCACGATTCTTGGCATGGCCCTCGCGGTGATCCTCGCCAAGGGCGTGATCCTCTATATCCTCGGACGCGTCTTTGCCCTGCGCGGGCGCGATCTGTGGCTCTTTACCCTGTCGCTGGCGCAGGCGGGCGAGTTCGGCTTTGTCCTTGTGGCGTTTTCCGATCAGCAGAACGTTCTGCCGCGCGGCATGGGCGAGGTTCTGTTGCTGGTCATAGCACTTACCATGCTGATCACGCCGCTGCTGTTTCTGGCCTATGAGTGGCTGTCGCGGCGGGTGCAGGACACGAGCGAGCCGCAGGAACCCGACAAGATCGACAGCAAGGGCCCGGTGATCATCGCCGGGATCGGGCGTTTCGGACAGGTGGTCAACCGTCTCGTGCGCTCAAGCGGATTCGACACCGTGGTGCTCGATCACGATCTTGGCGCGATCCAGCAGATGCGGCGCTTTGGCGTCAAGGGCTTCTTCGGCGATCCGACCCGGCCCGACCTGCTCCATGCCGCCGGGCTCGATCAGGCGCGCGTTCTGGTGGCCGCGCTCGACAATCCGGATGCCTGCGTGCGGCTGGTCAGTTTCGCCCGCCGGGAGCGGCCCGATCTTCACATCGTGGCGCGCGCGCGCGACCGCATCCATGTCTTTCGTCTCTATCAGGCCGGGGCCAATGACATCGTGCGCGAGATGTTCGACAGTTCGCTGCGCGCAGGGCGCTACGTGCTCGAGAATGTGGGGCTGAGCGAATACGAGGCTGCCGAAGCGGAAAAGACATTTTACCATCACGACCGCGAATCGGTGCGCGAACTGGCGGCGCTGTGGGATCCGAACCTGCCGACACTCGAGAATGCGGCCTATATCAATCGCGCCCGGGAACTCGAGGGTGAGTTGCAGACGATGCTTCTGTCGCAACTCGACGAGCAGAACGCCGCATCGCAGGGGAAACCGTCCGGATCGGACGGGTGAGCGGCGCGGCTCAATGGAGCCGCACCTGCCCGAGCGTCGCGCGGTAAAGCAGGAGCCCTAGGCGCGCCGCCGTGTCGGTCAGCAGCAGGATTGCGCGGCCATCGACGAACCCCCCGGCGAGGATCAGCGCCGCCTCGCGCTCGCCAAGCGCGGCCTGCTCGACAAAGCGGGCAAAACCCGCCTCATCGGACCCGACGCAGGGACAGTGCGGCGCGTGGCACGCAAGCGGGCGGCGGCGATGCGCTGCCAGCACCCCGGCCAGATCGCAGAGCGCGGCCATCGCGGCACCCGCGCGCGGTTCGGTCATGCGCGCGCGCAGCACCTCCATCGCCTGTCCCGGCCCGCCCGCGTTCCAGCCACGCAGCGCCGCGACCACCAGCGCCGCGACGGGCGTGAAGCCACGCATCGCACTCAGGGGCAGATCCCCCGCAAGGTCACGTGCATGTCTCATTTGGTGAGGATCAGCTTGCCCGCGCGGGTGATGCGCAGGGTATAGGTCTGCCCGTCCAGCACGATATAGGCGATATGTCCGCCGTCGGTCAGGGCGCGGGCATCGTGGCAAGCGGCTTCGGCAAGAAGCGTGGGTTCGGGTCCGGTCTGGGCGCGGATCATTCGGGGCCTCCAGGTCTTTTGGGGGACGGTCGGCGCGGGGCCGCCGTGCTGTTGGATGTCCTGCCGGGCTGACCGTGGCGGATTGGCTTGGCGTCCTTATCCTGAGCAAAACGATCAGATATGTCAATTCTGATTCTTTCAGTCTGATTTCTACAGCTTGATGTTCCCTCCCGCAGGGATAACAATGACGGGCCGGAACAAGGCAGATGGGCATGATACGGTTTTCCCTCAAATGCGATGCAGGCCATCGCTTCGACAGTTGGTTTCAATCCGCCGAGGCCTTCGACAGGCTGAGCGCGTCGGGGATGCTTGCCTGCGCGATCTGCGGCTCGGCGGCGGTCGAAAAGGCGCTTATGGCCCCGCAGGTGCAGAACGCGCGCGCCGACACCGCGCCCCATCCCGCCGAACAGGCGCTCGCCGAATTGCGTCGCCGGATCGAGGAGACGGCCGATTACGTCGGCCCCCGATTCGCCAGCGAGGCGCGCGACATGCATGATGGAGTGGTCCCCGAACGCGCGATCTATGGCGAGGCGCGACCGGAAGAGGCGCGCCGGTTGATCGAGGATGGCATCCCGGTCGCGCCGCTGCCCTTCACCCCGCGCCGCAAGTCGAACTGAGGGGCCCATGCATATCGTCATCACCGGAGCATCGCGCGGCATTGGCGCAGAGCTTGCCGCGCGTTACAGCGCAGAGGGCCACGACGTCACCGGAACCGCGCGCGCGGGCGGCGGCGGCCTTGTGGCGCTCGACGTGACGCGGCCCGACGATTTCGCCGCGCTGACCGGGGCGCTTGCGGGGCGTCCGGTCGATCTGCTGATCTGCAACGCGGGCATCTATCCCGACAAGGGCGAGAGCCTTGATGAGGGATACCCGGCGGCGATGTGGGCCGAGACCTTCGCCACCAACGTCACCGGCGTGTTCCTTGCCGTGCAGGCGCTCCTGCCCGGTCTGCGCGCGGCAGGGGCCGCGAAGATCGCCATCATTTCGAGCCAGATGGCCAGCCACACCCGTGCGCCGGGCGGCAGCTATGTCTACCGCGCCTCCAAGGCTGCCGCGCTCAACCTCGGGCGCAACCTTGCCGCCGATCTTGCCCCCGAGGGCATCGCCGTGGGCATCTATCACCCCGGCTGGGTGCGCACCGACATGGGCGGTGCCGCGGCCGAGATTTCCGTGACCGAAGCCGCCGCGGGATTGATGGCGCGCTTTGCCGCGCTCGGCCCCGCCTCGACAGGCTGTTTCGAGACATGGGACGGGCGCGCCCATCCCTATTGAGGGGCGCACGCGCCATCGCCGCCCCCTTGCGCACACGCCTTCCCGCGCGTAAACCGCGCGCGAAATTCCCGCTCAGGACCGCGCCCATGCCCGTTCTCGTGATGAAATTCGGCGGCACCTCGGTCGCCAATATCGACCGTATCCGCCGCGCCGCCAAGCGTGTCGGCGTCGAGGTGGCCAAGGGCTATGACGTCATAGTCATCGTCTCGGCCATGTCCGGCAAGACCAACGAGCTTGTCGGCTGGGTGAACGAGATATCGCCCCTGCACGACGCGCGCGAATATGACGCGGTGGTCAGTTCCGGGGAGAACGTGACCGCCGGTCTCATGGCGTTGGTGTTGCAGGAGATGGAAATCCCCGCCCGAAGCTGGCAGGGTTGGCAGGTGCCGCTCCTGACGAATTCCGCCCATTCCGCCGCCCGGATCGAGGAAATCCCGACCGCCAAGATTTCCGCCAAGTTCGGCGAGGGGATGCGCGTGGCCGTGGTCGCGGGGTTCCAGGGCCTCAGCCCCGAGGGGCGCATCACCACGCTCGGGCGGGGCGGGTCGGACACCACCGCCGTGGCCTTTGCGGCCGCTTTCGGGGCCGAACGCTGCGACATCTACACCGATGTGGACGGGGTCTATACCACCGATCCACGCATCAGCGCCAAGGCGCGTAAACTTGACCGGATCGCCTTCGAGGAGATGCTGGAACTGGCCTCGCTCGGGGCGAAGGTGCTCCAGACCCGCTCGGTCGAGCTGGCGATGCGGTATAATGTCAGGCTGCGCGTGCTCAGCAGTTTCGAGGAACAATCGGACGAGGCCGGCACGCTCGTCTGCGCCGAGGAGGATATCATGGAATCGAACGTGGTCAGCGGGATCGCCTATTCCCGCGAAGAGGCGAAGATGACGCTGGTTTCGGTCGCCGACCGTCCCGGTATCGCTGCGGCGATCTTCGGCCCACTGGCCGAGGCCGGGGTGAACGTGGACATGATCATCCAGAACATCGCCGAAGAGGGGCGCACCGACATGACGTTCTCGTGCCCCACCGATCAGGTGAAACGGGCCGAGAAGGCGCTGAGCGACGCAAAGGCCGCGGGGCATATCAACTATCACGACCTCATTGCCGATACCGATGTGGCCAAGGTCTCTGCCGTGGGGATCGGGATGCGCAGCCAGTCGGGCGTTGCGGCGAAGATGTTCAAGACGCTCAGCGACGAGGGCATCAACATCAAGGTGATTGCAACCTCCGAGATAAAGATTTCCGTGCTGATCGACCGGAAATACATGGAACTTGCGGTGCAGGCGCTGCATGATGCCTTCGGGTTGGACAAGGCCGCCTGATCCCGGCATGGTGCCGGGCCGGGACAGGCCCGCGACTCGAGGGATCGGGGGGACAGCCGCGATGAGCGAGACGTTCAGGACCGACAGCCGTCAGATGCTCGGGCGTCTGCGCGCGATCATGGCCGAGGAGGGCGGCGGCCAGACCCGGCTTGACCGGATCACCCGGCTGATTGCCGAAGAGATGCACGCCGAGGTGTGTTCGATCTATCTGTTCCGTGACGAGACAACGCTGGAGCTTTGCGCCACCGAAGGGCTGCGCGCCGAATCCGTCCACCTGACCCGGTTGCGGCTTGGCGAGGGGCTTGTCGGTCGCGTCGCGCGCTCGGGTTCGGTGATCAACACCGATGACGCCCCCGCCGCCCCCGGTTTTCGCTACATGCCCGAGACCGGAGAGGAGGCCTATTCCTCTTTCGTCGGGGTCCCCATCCAGCGGCTGGGTGAGAAGCTGGGCGTGCTGGTCGCGCAGTCCAAAAAGGCGCGGCTCTTCTCCGACGACGAGGTCTATGCGCTTGAAGTGGTCGCGATGGTGCTGGCCGAGATGACCGAGCTTGGGGCCTTTACAGGCGAGAGCGCGGCCATGAAGGCGCGCCATGTCCGCCCGGTGATGTTCAAGGGCACAAGCGCGCAGGAGGGGGCGGCACAGGGCCATGTCTGGCTGCACGAGCCGCGTGTCGTCGTCACCAATCCAATCGCCGAGGACCCCGCGCGCGAGTTGGAGCGCCTGCAGGAGGCGGTCGAAGTGCTGCGTGTCGGCGTCGAGCGGATGCTGTCCTCGGCGCAGGACGGCGACAAGGATCAGCTCGACGTGCTCGAAACCTACCGGATGTTCGCCAATTCCAAGGGCTGGATGCGCCGGATGGAGGCCAATATCGACAGCGGCCTCTCGGCTGAAGCGGCGGTGGAAAAGGAGCAATCCGCCGCCCGCGCCCGCATGACCCAGGTCGCTGACGCCTATCTGCGCGAGCGGCTTCACGATCTGGACGACCTGTCCAATCGCCTCTTGCGGATCCTGACCGGGCAGGGCCGCGAAACCGGGGCCGAGATACCCGGCGACCCTATTCTGGTGGCGCGCAACATCGGTCCGGCCGAACTTCTGGATTATGGGCGGGCCTTGCGCGGTATCGTGCTGGAAGAGGGCGCGGTCGGCTCTCACGCGGCGATTGTCGCCCGCGCGCTGGCGATCCCGCTCGTCATCAATGCCGAGCGCATCACCACCGAGGCGCTCAATGGCGATTTCATCCTCGTCGATGGCGATCAGGGCATTGCGCATCTGCGCCCCGACGATGCCGTGACGTCCGCTTTTCGCGACAAGATGGCGATGCAGGCGCAGGCGCAGGAGCGCTACGCCTCGATCCGCGACAAGCCCGCCGAGACGCTTTGCGGCACTCGGATCAGGCTCAAGATGAACGCAGGGCTGATGGCCGACCTGCCCAGTCTGGAAAACTCGGGTGCCGAGGGGGTGGGGCTTTTCCGCACTGAGTTGCAGTTTCTCACCCGCAGCCACATGCCCAAGCGCGCCGAGTTGAGCGCGCTCTATGCCCGCGTGATGGACGCGGCCAAGGGCAGTCGCGTGGTCTTTCGCACGCTCGATATCGGCTCGGACAAGGTGCTGCCCTACATGAAGCCCACCGACGAGCCGAACCCCGCCATGGGCTGGCGCGCGGTGCGCGTCGCGCTGGAAAAACCGGGGGTGATGCGGATGCAGCTTCAGGCGCTCATTCGCGGTGCCAAGGGGCGCCCTCTCTCGGTCATGTTCCCGTTCGTGGCCCAACATCAGGAGTTTCGCGCCGCGCGTGCCGAAATGGACAAGGCCCTTGAACGCGAGCGCATCCTTGGCCACCCCGTGCCCGAGGAAATCGAGGTGGGCGCGATGCTCGAAACACCCTCGCTTGCCTTCGCCCCGGACGCCTTTTTCGAAGAGGTGGATTTCCTGTCCATCGGGGGCAACGATCTCAAGCAATTCTTCTTTGCCGCCGATCGCGAGAACGAGCGGGTGCGCCGTCGCTATGACACGCTCGACGTAAGCTACCTCAATTTCCTCGAAGGGATCGTCTATCGCTGCGCCACGCTCGGCACGCGGCTCAGCTTTTGCGGCGAGGATGCGGGCCGCCCCGTCGAGGCCGCCTGTCTGGCCGCGCTCGGCTTTCGGACGCTCTCGATGCGCCCTGCGTCCATCGGCCCGGTCAAGAGCCTCTTGCGCCGCACGGATCTGGGCGAATTGCGCACGATCCTGCACGAGGAACGCGCGCGCGGGACGCACAGCCTGCGCAAGGCCGCGATGGATTACCTGCGCTCGAAACTCTGATCCTTCACCCGCGCGCGGGCCGGGATGCCCAGAAAGGCGGCGATTTCCGCCGCCACCGCCTGCGGGCGGGTGATCGGCCCCATATGGCCCGCTCCCGCGATGGTGGCACGGCGGCAATCGGGCAGGCGCGCGGCAAGGCCGTCGTTGATCGCGCCGATGATCGCGGGCGAGCGCGCGCCCTGCATCAAGAGCACCGGCGCGGCGATGCGGGTGAGTGCGCCCGAGGCCAGCATCCCGCCCGCGTCCCCATAAAGCGCGGGGGCAGCGGCCTCGATCAGCGGCATTTGCGCGGCGATGCGGGCGCGGGTAGGAGCGGGCAGGGCGTCCCACCCCTCACCATCGCCCCAGACCCGCAGAAAGCCGCGCGCGGCCCCTGCCAAATCGCCCGCCTCATGGCCAGCGCGATAGGCGGCCATCTCGGTCTCGTGACCCGCGCGCATCTCGGGCCGGTCCGCCAGCGCCACGGCGAAAAACACCGGCTCGTAAAGGCTGAGCGAGCGCACGAGGCCGGGATGCTCGACCGCCAGCCGCAAGGCCACGGTCGCGCCGAAGGAATGGCCGATGATGTCGGCGGGCGCGTCCAGAAGATCGGCGGCCATGGCCGTGCTTGTGGCCTGAATCTCGCCCTCATTCTCCCAGGCACCGCTGCCGCCGTGCCCCGGCAGATCGAACGCCGTCAGCGTCAGATCGGCCCCGAGCGCCCGTGCCACACCGGCCCAGGCCCCGGAATGTGCCAGCGAGCAATGGATGGCAAGGGCCGCGCGCGGCCCCTGTCCCATCACCTGCCAATGCGTCGCAAAGCCACCCCGAAGCCCGTTCGGCATCGCCTCAGAGCGTGCCCGCAAGATGCAGGTCCAGATCCTCCAGCCGGTCCTGTCCCCAGAACATCTGCCCGCTGTCCACCACGTAGAACGGCGCGCCGAAGACCCCCGCCGCGACAGCCTCTTCGAGGTTGGCGGCATAGGTTTCGGCCCCCGACAGAAGCCCGCTATCGGCCAGCGCCGGATCGAACCCCGCCTTTTCGAGGCAATCGCGCACCACGTCATCCCCGGCGATGTCGCGCTCTTCGGCCCAACAGGCGCGCAGGATGCTCTGCACAAGCGCGCCGGTATCGCCGCCGCCGGTCTTTTGCGCCGCGATGATGGCATAGGAGGAGGGGGCCGGGTTGGTCGGCCAATGGGCGGGTTTGAGGTTGAGCGGCAGGCCGCGCCGTTTCGCCTGACGCGGGATCTCCTGCGCGCGATAGGCGTTGCGCGACGGGTGGCGCTCGGCGGGAGCGGTGCCGCCGGTGCGCGCGAACAGAGCCATGATGTCGAGCGGCTTGTAGGTCACGCTCGCGCCGTGCCTTGCGGCGATCCGTTCCAGCCCGTCCCCGGCCAGATAGGCAAAGGGCGAAAGGGTGGAGAAATAATAATCGATATGGGCCATCGCGGCACGCTCCCTTCAAGGTTTGCCTGACCGTAGGGCCATGCTAAGCGGGGTGCAACATCACGAATCTGTCACACAGACATCCGGGGACACTGCCATGGCCGCCAATGACGAACCGAAGCTGATTTCGGGCAATGCCAACATGCCGCTTTCCAAGGCCATCGCGCGTCGCATGTCCGTGCATCGCGGCATGAGCGTGGGGCTTGTCGATGCCCGCATCGAGCGATTCAACGATCAGGAAATCTTTGTCGAGATCTTCGAGAACGTGCGCGGCGAGGACATGTTCATCATTCAGCCGACCTCGAAGCCCGCCAATGACAACCTGATGGAACTTCTGATCATGGCCGACACGCTGCGGCGGTCCTCGGCCCGGCGCATCACCGCCGTGATCCCTTATTTCGGCTATGCCCGGCAGGACCGCCGCACCAAGGCGCGCACGCCGATTTCCGCCAAGCTGGTCGCCAACATGATCGTCGAAGCGGGGATCGAGCGGGTTTTGACCATGGATCTGCACGCCGCGCAGATTCAGGGCTTTTTCGATATTCCGGTGGACAACCTCTATGCCTCGCCCATCTTCGCGCTCGACATCAAGGCCCAGTTCGGCGCGTCCATCGGTGACGTGATGATCGTCTCGCCGGACGTGGGCGGCGTGGCACGCGCGCGCGAGTTGGCCAAGCGGATCAACGCGCCTCTCTCGATCGTCGACAAGCGCCGCGAGAAGCCCGGCGAGATCGCCGAGATGACCGTGATCGGCGAGGTTGTGGGCAAGATCTGCATCATCGTGGATGACATGTGCGACACGGCAGGCACCATGTGCAAGGCCGCCGAGGTGCTGCTCGAGAACGGCGCGCGCGAGGTTCACGCCTATACCACCCATGGTGTGATGTCCGGCCCGGCGGTCGAGCGGATCACGGGGTCGGTGCTGAAATCCATGGTGATCACCGACACGATCCAGCCGACCGAGGCAGTCAAGGCCACGCCCAATATCCGCATCATCCCGACCGCGCCGATCTTTGCCCAGGCGATCCTCAACATCTGGAACGGCACCAGCGTCTCGTCGCTCTTCGAGGCTGACAGCCTTGAGCCGATCTACGAAGGCCGGTTCAATCACTGACCCAGGGATCCGTGCGGCGACCGGGAAACGACCCGTTTGAGCGGACCGATCTTCTGATGCCGCGCTCATGGCCGTCGGCGCAGATCCGATTTCTTGAAAAGAAATCGGCCCGAAATCTGTTCAAGATTTCGCGGTCCGCTCCCTCTGCAATGCCGCGCCCACGACCGGTCAGATATGCCCACAGAGGGAATCTTGCCGCCTTTTCCATGGGCAGGCGCGGCGAAAACTCATCTTTTTTCTCAGTGGCGGGTTGCGCATTAGGTCGCACTTGCAGCAAGTTGTTGAAATCACGCGGTATTCTATAGTATACATTGCTTTCCAAGCCGCTTGCCCGATCCCAAAGCCTCTGCTACACCCCAGCCGAATTTCGTTGTTCCGCGAGGCGCATCGCAAACCAAAGCCCCCGGTCGTGGCCTTTCGTCACGCATCGCCAACCGGGGCCAGATTATCGGAAGGGTGGACGTGTCCGAACCAGCTTCGATTTCTTCCGGCATCGCCGCGCGCTATGCCACCGCCATATTCGAGCTTGCCCGCGAGAGCAAAACGCTTCCCAAGCTTGAGAGCAACCTTGATGACATGTCCGCAGCACTAGACGCCAGCGCTGACCTGCGCGCTGTCATCGCCTCGCCGGTGCTGAGCCGCGAGGTGCAGGGCGCGGCCATCGGGGCCATCGCCGACAGGATGGGTCTTGTGCCGGAACTGCGCAACGGTCTTGCCCTCATGGCCGCCAAGCGCCGCCTCTTCGTGCTGCCGCAACTCATTGCCCGGCTTGGCGACATGATCGCCGAGGACAAGGGTGAGGTGCGTGCCGAAGTGACATCCGCCAAGGCGCTCACGAAGGCGCAGGCCGACACGCTTGCCAAAACCCTCAAGGCGCGCGTCGGGCGCGACGTGAAACTGAAAACGACCGTCGATGAAAGCCTCATCGGCGGTCTGGTCGTCAAAGTGGGCTCCAAGATGATCGACACCTCGATCCGCTCGCGGCTCGATTCCCTCCAGAATGCAATGAAAGAGGTCGGATAAATGGGTATCCAAGCAGCAGAGATTTCTGCGATCCTGAAGGACCAGATCAAGAATTTCGGCCAGGAGGCCCAGGTGGCCGAGATCGGCCGGGTGCTCTCGGTCGGGGACGGGATCGCGCGCGTCCACGGACTTGACAACGTGCAGGCCGGCGAACTCGTCGAGTTTCCGGGCGGCATCATGGGCATGGCGCTCAACCTCGAGAGCGACAACGTGGGCGTCGTGATCTTCGGGTCCGACCGCGACATCAAGGAAGGCGACACCGTCAAGCGCACCAAGTCCATCGTGGACGTGCCGATCGGTGACGAGCTGCTTGGCCGCGTTGTGGACGGTCTCGGCAACCCGCTGGACGGCAAGGGCCCGATCAAGACCGCGACCCGCGGTCTTGCCGACGTGAAGGCCCCCGGCATCATCCCGCGCAAATCGGTGCATGAGCCGATGGCCACCGGCCTCAAATCCGTTGACGCCATGATCCCGATCGGCCGTGGCCAGCGCGAGCTGATCATCGGCGACCGCCAGACCGGCAAGACCGCCGTGGCGCTCGACACGATCCTCAACCAGAAGGTCTATAACGAGGCCGCAGGCGACGACGAGGGCAAGAAGCTCTATTGCGTCTACGTCGCCATCGGGCAGAAGCGCTCGACCGTGGCGCAGCTTGTGAAGAAGCTCGAGGAATCGGGCGCGATGGCCTATTCCATCGTGGTCGCGGCCACCGCCTCGGACCCCGCGCCGATGCAGTATCTGGCACCCTATTCCGCCACCGCCATGGCCGAGCATTTCCGCGACAATGGCCGTCACGCGCTGATCATCTATGATGATCTTTCCAAACAGGCCGTCGCGTACCGCCAGATGTCGCTCCTGCTGCGCCGCCCGCCGGGCCGCGAAGCCTATCCCGGCGACGTGTTCTATCTCCACTCCCGCCTGCTGGAGCGTTCGGCCAAGCTCAACGAAGAGAACGGCTCTGGCTCGCTCACGGCGCTGCCGATCATCGAGACGCAGGGCGGCGACGTGTCGGCGTTCATCCCGACCAACGTGATCTCGATCACCGACGGTCAGATTTTCCTTGAGACGGAACTCTTCTATCAGGGCATCCGCCCGGCCGTGAACACCGGTCTTTCGGTGTCGCGCGTCGGTTCTTCGGCGCAGACCAACGCGATGAAATCGGTCGCGGGCCCGGTCAAGCTGGAACTGGCGCAGTATCGCGAGATGGCGGCCTTCGCGCAGTTCGGCTCGGACCTCGACGCCGCGACGCAGCAGCTTCTCAACCGTGGCGCGCGCCTGACCGAGTTGATGAAGCAGGCGCAGTATTCGCCGCTGACCAATGCCGAGATCGTCTGCGTGATCTATGCGGGCACCCATGGCTATCTTGACAAGATCGGCGTGGGCGAGGTGGGCCGTTACGAGCAGGGCCTGCTCAAGCATCTTCGTGGCAAGCATCAGGACCTGCTGGATTACATCACCAAGGAGGATCCCAAGATCAAGGGTGAGGCCGAGGACAAGATCAAGGCTGCGCTGGACGAATTCGCCGCTGACTTCGCGTAAGGGGGAGATAAGGCAATGCCGAATCTCAAGGACCTGAAAAACCGGATCTCGTCGGTCAAATCGACCCGCAAGATCACGAAGGCCATGCAGATGGTCGCCGCGGCGAAGCTTCGCCGTGCTCAGGAGGCCGCGGAAATGTCGCGGCCTTACACCGAACGCTTCAACGCGGTGATGGCCAAGCTGGCTGCCTCTGTTGGCGATGCCGAGAACGCGCCGCGCCTTCTGGCGGGGACCGGCGCGGACAAGGTGCATCTTCTGGTGGTGCTGACGGCCGAGCGCGGGCTTTGCGGCGGCTTCAACGCCAATATCGCCAAGCGTGCCAAGGCAGAGGCCACAAAGCTGCTCGGTCAGGGCAAGACGGTCAAGATCATCACCGTCGGGAAAAAGGGCCGCGACGCGATGCGGCGCGATTTCGGTGCCTATTTCATCGAGCATGTGGACCTTTCGGAGGTCAAGCGCGTGGGCTATGCCGAGGCGCAGGCAGTCGCAGCCAAGGTGCTCAAGCGGTTCGATGCGGGCGAGTTCGACGTGGCAAAGATTTTCTTCGCCCGGTTCGAAAACGTGGTAAGCCAGATCCCGACCATGCAGCAGGTCATTCCCGCCGATGTGGGCGAGGCCGAAGCGGTGGATACCGACAGCTTCTACGATTACGAGCCCGACGAGCAGGCGATCCTTGCAGATCTTCTGCCGCGCGGCGTGGCCACGCAGATCTTCAGCGCGCTGCTGGAAAACGGGGCCTCGGAACAGGGCGCGCGCATGTCCGCCATGGACAACGCCACCCGCAACGCCGGCGAGATGATCGACAAGCTGACCATCGAATACAACCGCTCGCGTCAGGCCGTGATCACCAACGAGCTGATTGAAATCATTTCCGGCGCCGAGGCGCTGTAAGAAAACCGGAGACGAAAAATGGCTAAAGCAAAAGGCAAAGTGACCCAGGTCATCGGCGCCGTGGTGGACGTTCAGTTCGGCGATCACCTGCCCGCGATCCTCAACGCGCTTGAAACCGACAACAACGGCAAGCGCCTCGTGCTCGAAGTGGCGCAGCACCTCGGAGAGAACACCGTGCGCACCATCGCCATGGATGCGACCGAGGGTCTCGTGCGCGGTCAGGAAGTGCGCGACACCGACGGCCCGATCTCGGTGCCGGTGGGTGACGCCACTCTGGGGCGCATCCTCAACGTGATCGGCGAGCCGGTGGACGAGGGCGGCCCGATCGAGGCCAAGGAATACCGCTCGATCCACCAGCCCGCGCCGGAATTCAGCGAACAGTCGACCGAGTCCGAAATCCTCGAGACGGGCATCAAGGTGGTCGATCTGCTGGCACCCTACGCCAAGGGCGGCAAGATCGGCCTCTTCGGTGGTGCGGGTGTGGGCAAGACGGTTCTGATCATGGAGCTGATCAACAACATCGCCAAGGTGCACTCGGGCTATTCGGTGTTTGCCGGTGTGGGCGAGCGGACCCGCGAGGGCAACGACCTTTATCACGAGATGATCGAATCGAACGTGATCAAGCCCGACAACCTGGCCGAGTCCCAGGTGGCCCTCGTCTACGGTCAGATGAACGAGCCGCCGGGCGCGCGTGCCCGTGTTGCGCTCACCGGCCTGACGCTGGCCGAGCAGTTCCGCGACCAGTCCGGCACCGACGTTCTCTTCTTCGTCGACAACATCTTCCGCTTCACGCAGGCGGGCTCCGAGGTGTCGGCGCTTCTGGGCCGCATTCCTTCGGCCGTGGGGTATCAACCGACGCTGGCCACCGACATGGGCGCGATGCAGGAACGCATCACCTCGACCAAATCCGGCTCGATCACGTCGATTCAGGCCGTCTATGTGCCTGCGGACGACCTGACCGACCCGGCCCCGGCCACGACCTTCGCCCACCTCGACGCCACGACCGTTCTCAGCCGTGCGATTTCGGAACTGGGCATCTACCCCGCCGTGGACCCGCTCGATTCCAACTCGCGCCTGATGGACCCGCAGATCGTGGGTGAAGAGCATTATCAGGTGGCGCGCGACGTGCAGGGGATCCTTCAGCGCTACAAGTCGCTTCAGGACATCATCGCCATTCTCGGGATGGACGAACTCTCGGAAGAGGACAAGCTGACCGTGGCCCGCGCCCGGAAAATCCAGCGCTTCCTGTCGCAGCCTTTCGACGTGGCCAAGGTGTTCACCGGCTCCGACGGCATCCAGGTGCCGCTCGAGGAAACGATCCGCTCGTTCAAGGCCGTGGTCGCGGGCGAATACGATCACCTGCCCGAGGGGGCGTTCTACATGGTCGGCGGCATCGAGGACGTGATCGCCAAGGCCGAGCGTATGGCCGCCGCTGCTGCCTGAGCCATTGCGGCGGGCCGACGGCCCGCCCCACACCTGTAAAGGAGGCCTGAATGGCTGAGACAGTGCAATTCGATCTGGTGAGTCCCGAGCGTCGTCTCGCCTCGGTCGCCGCGCGCGAAGTGCAGATACCGGGGGCCGAGGGCGATCTGACGGCCATGGCCGATCACGCCCCGCTCATCACCACGCTGCGGCCGGGCATTGTCCGGGTCACGGCGGATGGCGGCACTCAGGAATTCGTCGTGACCGGCGGCTTTGCCGAAATCAGCGGCGAGGGGGTGTCGGTTCTGGCCGAGCGTGCCGTCGCGCGCGCCGACATGACCGCGGAAACCTTCAAGGCGATGGTGGACGAGGCGACCGACCGTCTGGCCCACGCCCAAGAGAGCCAGACGGGCGAGGCGGGCCTTGTTGACGACGCGGCCAAGCTTCTGGCGGATATGGTCGCCATGGGCGACGAGATCGGCCTCTCGGCACGCTGAGTGGTTCGGCAGTATGGATTGAAGGGCCGCGCGCGACGCGGCCCTTTTCCTTTTTTCGTTCTCATTTTCGCCGAAAACCTCTATTAACCAAGGCCACTTCGCAAAGAGACGGACATGCAGGTATTTCTCAGGGAGGCGATCGGCGTTGCGCAGGGCGAAGAGGTCCTGTTTTCCGATTATGAGCACGATGGAGAGATGTGGAAGGGCACTGGCGCACGCGAGCGGCGCATGCGCATCACATTCCCGCAGGCGTTTCGCGCCGCGCCGATGGTGCATGTTGGCCTCTCGCTCTGGGACACCGACAGCGGCACCAATGCGCGCATGGACATCAGCGCCGAGAACGTAACGCCCAAGAGCTTTGACGTCGTGTTCCGCACTTGGGCCGATACCCGCGTGGCCCGTGTGCGCGTTTCCTGGATGGCGATCGGCACGGCGCATCACCCCGATGACTGGTCGGACCTGGACTAGCGTTGCCGCTCGGTCACAGGTGCGCCTGTAGCGCCTCGCAACGCCCGTGCCAGCCGTGCGACGCCCTCGGGAATACGGTCTTCCGGGATCGAGGAATAGGCGAGGCGATAGAAGTTGCCCGGGCGTTGCGCGGCGTGAAAGAACGGCGCGCCCGGCTCGATCAACACACCCTGCGCGCGCAACCCCGCCTCCAGCACGGTGGTATCCACGCCCTCCGGTGCCGCCATCCAGATCGAGGAGCCGCCGAACACGCCGCGCCCCGCGATATCCAGCCCCTCGCGCGCCAGTGCCGCCTCCATCACCTCTCGCCTGCGGGCAAGGATACGTGACATGCGCCGTATCAGGCTGTCGTAATGGCCGAGGCTCAGGAAATAGGCCGCCGTGCGCTGCATCAGGCCCGGAGGATGGCGCAGCACCGAGGCGCGCAGCGCCCGCGCCTCGCGGATGAAGGCGCGCGAGCCGACCAGATAGCCCAGCCGCAGCCCCGGAAAGATCGACTTGGAGAAGGAGCCGACATAAATCACCCGCCCCTCGGTATCGAGCGATTTGAGCGCGGGCAGCGGCGGGCGCAGAAAGGACATCTCGAACTCGTAATCATCCTCGACGATGAGCGCCTCGCGCGCGGCGGCGGCCTCCAGCAGGGCACGGCGACGCGCAAGCGGCATGGTCGCATTCGTGGGGGCCTGATGGCTGGGCGTGGTAAAGATCACGTCGGCGCGTTCGGGCAGCGCCTCGGGCGGCAGGCCGTCGCGGTCCACATCCACAGGCACCAGCGCACAGCGCGATTGCGTGAGAATGTCGCGCAGCGCGTGATAGCAGGGGTTTTCGATCACCGCCACGCGGCGCTGCGTCAAGAGCACTTGCGCCGCCAGCCAGAGCGCATTCTGCGCCCCCATGGTCACGAGGATCTCCGAGGGCTGTGCAAGAATGCCGCGCCGCGGCAGGGTGTGGCGGGCGATGAACTCGACCAGCCTGGGATCGTCGCGGTCGTAGTGATCGGCGCTCAGCGCGTGGAAATCCTTTTGGCCGAGCGCCCGCAGCGCGCATTGCCGCCAGTTGGCATGATCGAAGATCGCCGGATCGCTTTGTCCGTAGATGAACGGATAGGGGTAGCGCGCCCAGTCGAGCGGCTTTTCCGGTGTGTCCCCCTCGCTGTAGCGCCGCCCGAGCGCGCGCGCCCAGTCCACCGCATCACTCTGCGGCGCTGGCGCGTCGAAGGCGGGCGGCTCCGGCGCGTTCCGGGAAATGTAATAGCCCGACCGGTCGCGGCTCTCGAGATAGTCATTGGCCTGCAACTCGGTCAGTGCCAGTGTCACGGTGATCCGGCTCACGCCCAGATGCGCCGCAAGCTTTCGCGACGACGGCAGTTTTTCGCCCTTGCGGAAGCGACCCGACAGGATGCCCTCGGCGATCATCTGCCTTATGCGCGCCTGAAGCGTGCCTTCACCCTCGGGGGTCAGAAAGAAGGTCTCAACCGGAATCGCCATGAGGGGGACGATAGGCTGGCATTAAGGCGCGCGCAATCTGGTATGGTCAGGGCGCGGCGCGCGACCGGCTTGCCTGCGCGGGCGGAACCGATCATCGTCACCCGCGAACAGAAAAGGGAGAACACGATGATCGCGATCATATTCGAGGTGGAACCGGGCGACGGCCAGAAAGAGCCCTATCTGGAAATGGCGGCGAAGATGCGCACGCTTGTCGAGAGCGTGGAGGGTTTCATCAGCGTCGAGCGATTCCAGAGCCTGACCAACCCCGGCAAGCTCCTGTCGCTCTCGTTCTGGGAGGATGAGGCGGCGGTCATGCGCTGGCGGCAGCTTGAGGCGCATCGCGCGGCACAAAAGGCCGGGCGCAAGGTGATGTTCGATGATTACCGCCTGCGCGTGGTCAGCGTGATCCGCGATTACGGCAAGTTCGACCGTGCCGAGGCCCCCGAGGACAGCCGCGCCGCGCATGGCGGCTGATCCGGCGCGGGCATGAAATCGGGATCGGCCAGCCGGTCGAGCAGGCCCGAGATGTCCTCGATCTCTTCGGCCACAAGATGCAGCACGTCGCCTTGCCGCTCCACCCGCCCCGTCACCCGCAGAAGCCGCCCGGCGATCACCGCGCGGCGGAACCGCTCGAACACCTTGCGCCAGACCACGACATTGACCATCCCGGTCTCATCCTCGAGGGTGAGAAACACGACGCCCTTGGCGGTGCCGGGCCGCTGGCGCACCAGCACAAGTCCGGCCACGGCGATGCGCAGGCCGGGTGCCACCTCGGGCAGGCGCGCGGCGACAAGGGCAGAGGGCGGGCGCGGAAATGACATGAGAACAAAGATAGAACATGCGCGCTGCCGTGCAACTCTTTTCCACATACGCCGCAAATGGGGCTGGTCTCGGGGCAGGGGCTTGGCTACGTAGCCTGTTGAATTGCTGTCAAAGGGAGAGGCCGCAAATGGCGAAGATCACCTATATCGAGCACAACGGCACGCGCCACGAGGTCGAGGTCGCCAATGGGCTGACCGTGATGGAAGGCGCGCGTGACAACAACATTCCCGGCATCGAGGCGGATTGCGGCGGCGCCTGCGCCTGCTCGACCTGCCATGTCTATGTTGCGCCCGACTGGGTGGAGAAACTGCCGACCAAGGAGGACATGGAAGAGGACATGCTCGATTTCGCCTATGAGCCGGACCCGAAACGCTCTCGCCTCACATGCCAGCTCAAGGTGAGCGACGCGCTTGACGGGCTGGTGGTGCAAATGCCCGAACGCCAGATCTGATCCGATGCGCGCGTGGCTCACAGCCCTGGCCATTGGCCTTGCTGGCGCGGCTTCGGCAGAGGAGCCATGGCAGACCGCCGAGGGGCCGGGGATCGTGGCGGCACGCTTCGAGGAGCCGGACAACAGCTATCCTCACCGGATCATGGGCCGTATCCCCGAACGCCGGGTGCTGGCGGTGCGCGATGCGCAGGGGCGCGACTACCGGCTTGATCTGCGCGAGGGGCCGGAGCCTGCCCTTGTTTTCGAGGATATCGCGCCGCGCCTTGTCGATGCTGACGGCGATGGCGCGATAGACGTGGTGGTGGTCGAGGCCGACCCCGAGGCGGGTGCGCATCTGGCGATCTACAGCCTGCGGCGCGGCGGTCTTGTGAAAGCAGCGGCGACGCCGCCCATCGGCACCCCGTTTCGCTGGCTGGCCCCGGCGGCGATCGCCGATCTGAATGGCGACGGGATCGTTGATATCGCCTATGTCGAGACGCCGCATCTGGGCAAAACGCTCCGCGTGTGGTCCTGGGCGGCCGGTGGCCTTATGGAAATCGCGCGGCTCAAAGGCGTGACAAATCACAGGATCGGCGACGAGGTGATTTTTGGCGGTCTGCGCGATTGTGGCCACGGCCCGGAAATCGTGCTGGCCGATGCTGCCTTTCGCCGCCTCGTAGCCGTGGCGTTCGAGGGAGAGACCCTCGCCGCGCGCCCGCTGCCGATCGAGGCCGGCCCGCGCGGGTTCGACACGGCGCTGGCCTGCCGCTAAGCCGCCTCAGGACGCCGCCTCGACCGCCCCCACAAGCCGCGCCATCACCCGGTCGAGCATGCCGGGATCAATCGCCTCGGCCATCACCCGGATAAGCGGCTCTGTCCCCGAGGCCCGAAGCAACAGCCGCCCGTCGCTGCCCAGTTCCGCCTCTGCCTCGGCCACCGCGTTCTGGACGATATCGGTCTTGAGCGGGGTCTTGCCCTCGGCAAAGCGCACGTTGACCAGGCGCTGCGGCACCGGCTCGAAGACCCGCACCAGCTCGCTTGCCCGCTGCCCGGTCTCGACCATCGCGGCAAGAAATTGCAACGCCCCGATGAGACCGTCGCCGGTGGTGGCATAATCGGTCATCACGATATGGCCCGACTGCTCGCCGCCCAGATTGAACCCCCCCGCACGCATCGCCTCGACCACATGCCGGTCGCCCACCGGCGTGCGCTTGAGCGCGATGCCCTGTGCCGCCAGATGCCGCTCCAGCCCGAGATTGGACATCACCGTGGCCACCAGCGTATCGCCCGCCAGCCGCCCCTCGCGCGCCCATCGCGTGGCGATCAGCGCCATGAACTGATCGCCGTCGGCCACGCGGCCCTGTTCGTCGATAAGCACGACCCGGTCCGCATCGCCATCGAGGCAGATCCCCAGATCCGCGCGCGTCTCCTGCACCTTGCGCGCGGCCGCCTCCGGACGGGTGGAGCCGCAATTGAGGTTGATGTTAAAGCCATCGGGCTCGACGTTCAGCGCGATGACCTCGGCCCCCAACTCCCACAGAACCTCGGGCGCGGTGCGATAAGCGGCCCCATTGGCGCAATCGACCACGATGCGCAAGCCACCGAGGCGACGGCGCCGCGGAAAGGTCGTCTTGGCATATTCCACGTATCGTCCGCGCGCATCGTCCACGCGGCGCGCGCGACCGATATTTTCAGGCGTGGACGGGTTGACACCCTGGTCCACCAGCCGCTCGATGGCCGCCTCTGCCTCGTCGCTCAGCTTGAAGCCGTCCGGGCCGAACAGCTTGATCCCGTTATCCGAGGCAGGGTTGTGGCTGGCCGAGATCATCACGCCCACATCGGCACGCAAGGCATGGGTGAGATAGCCGATGGCGGGCGTCGGAACGGGGCCAAGCAGAAACACGTTCATGCCGGTGGAGGTGAAGCCCGCAGTCATCGCGTATTCGATCATGTAACCCGAGCGCCGCGTGTCCTTGCCGATCACGACACGATGTTCCTTCTTGTCGGTGCGGAAATAGCGCCCCGCCGCAGCGCCCAATCGTAGCGCCATGTCGGCGGTCATCGGCCAGGAATTTGCCTCCCCGCGAATGCCGTCGGTGCCGAAAAGGTTCTTGCCCATGGAGGGTCTCCCGAAAAAACAACGCGGCTGAAATGCCAATTGGCCACGCGCGTGTCTTACCCTGATGCCCGGCGGCTGTCCACATTCTGCGTCGCGGCATGGCTTGACCCCGGCGTGGTGACCCGCATGATGCGCGAAACCCCGCTCGAGAGGAGCCGCACCATGCCCGACACATCACCGAAAACCGCCGTTGTCACCGGGGCCGCGCGCGGTATCGGGCTGGCGACCACGCGGGCCTTTCTCGATCAGGGCTGGCGCGTGGTGATGATCGACCGCGACGCACCCGCGCTCACCGAGGCGACCGCCGGGCTGAGCGGCGTCGATCCGGTGATTTGCGACGTGTCGCAACCCGGCCAGGTAGACCAGATGGCCGCCTATCTGGCCGAGAGTTACGAAAGCGTCGATGCGCTTGTGAACAACGCCGGTGTCGCCGATTTCGGCCCCATCGCCGAAACCGATTTCGCCCGCTGGCGCACGGTGATGGAGACCAATCTGGATGGCGTGTTCCTGATGTCCCAGGCGCTGCGTGCACCGCTTTGCGCCGCGAGGGGCGCGATCGTCAACATCGCCTCCATCTCGGGCTTGCGCGCCTCGACGCTGCGGGTGGCCTATGGCACCTCCAAGGCGGCGGTCAAGCATCTCACGCTGCAACAGGCGGTGGAACTGGGCGAGCATGGCGTGCGTGTCAACTGCGTCTGCCCCGGCCCGGTGGCGACCAAGCTGGCGATGGCCGTTCATACCCCCGACATCATCGCCGCCTATCATGACGCGATCCCGCTCAATCGCTACGGCACCGAGGCGGAACTGGCCGAAGTGATCACCTTTCTATGCTCGGAGCGGGCAAGCTATGTCACCGGGCAGATCATCGCCGTCGATGGCGGGTTCGAGGCGACGGGGATCGGCCTGCCGGCGCTCAGAGGAGGGTAAAAAGCCGCTCGGGCGGGCGGCCGATCACGGCGCGATTGTCGGAGAGGGCGATGGGGCGCTCGATCAGGATGGGGTTTTCGGCCATGGCCGCGATCAGCGTCTCGGGGTCGCTGTCGCGGCTGAGGCCCAGTTCCTTGAAACATGCCTCGCCGGTGCGCATCATCTCGATGGGCGCACAGCCAAGCTGCGCCAGCACCGCGCGCAACTCGGCGACCGTGGGCGTATCGTCGAGATAGCGCCGTTCCTCGACCTGCGCCCCGCGCTCTTGCAGCAGCGCCAGCCCCTGCCGCGACTTGGAGCAGCGCGGATTGTGCCAATAGGTGATCACAGCCAGTCCTCCCGTTTGGTTCCCACCGCTTCGGCCACGGTGGCGAACCCGTCCCGCGCAAGCAGCGCCTCAAGCCCGCGCGCAATATCGCCGACCAGCGACATCCCCTCGTAAACCAACGCCGAATAAAGCTGCACCGCGCTCGCGCCCGCGCAGATCTTGGCATAGGCGTCCTCGGCCGAGCCGATCCCGCCCACGCCGATGAGCGGCAGCGTGCCCCCGGTCAGCTGCGACAGCCGCGCCAGCACCCGTGTGGACTTCTCGAAGAGGGGCGCGCCGGACAGCCCGCCCGCCTCATGCCTCTGCGGGCTTTGCAGTCCGTCCCGCGCGAGCGTCGTGTTGGTGGCGATGATCCCCGAGAGGCCGCTTGCCAGCGCAACATCGGCAATCTCCGAAAGCTCGGGATCGCTCAGATCCGGCGCGATCTTGAGGAAAACCGGTATCGGGTGCGGCAGCGCATCGCGCGCCGCCATCACACCCGCGAGCAGTGCCGCCAGGGCCTCGGCCCCCTGCAATTCGCGCAGCCGCTCGGTATTGGGGCTGCTGACATTGACCGTGGCGAAATCGAGATGCGCGCCGCAGCGCGCCAGCACCTGCGCGAAATCCCCCGCGCGGTCGGCGCTGTCCTTGTTGGCCCCGAGGTTGAGGCCGATGATCCCCTCTTTCGGGCGCTCTGCCAGCCGCGTTGCCGCCGCCTCCATCCCTTCGTTGTTGAAGCCGAAACGGTTGATCACAGCCCGATCCTCGGTCAGGCGGAAAAGCCGCGGGCGGGCGTTGCCCTCCTGCGCGCGCGGCGTGACCGCCCCCACCTCGACAAAGCCGAACCCGGCGCGGCAGAGCGGGCCGAGCGCCTCGGCGTTCTTGTCGAACCCGGCGGCAAGACCCACCGGGTTGGGCAGCGCCAGCCCCGCCAGATCGGTGCGCAAGCGCGGGCTGCTGATCGGCCCCGGCTGCGGCACCAGCCCCAGCCGCAGGGCACGCAGCGCCAGCCCATGCGCGCGCTCCGGGTCCAGCCGGTGCATGAGGCCGAGGCCAAGCCGCTCCACCGGCCTCATTCCAGCCCCGCCGGGAATTGGTGCGCGCCATCCACCAGCGGCAGAGGCTGCGCCCAGACCACATCCGACAGGCGCAATGCGCGGTAAAGATGCGGGAAGAGCGCGCCCCCGCGCGACGGCTCCCATTTCAGGGCGTCGCCAAGCCGCTCGCTCTCGACGGCAAGGAGCATCAAGCCCTCTTCGCCCGCGAAATGCCGTGCCGCCGTCTCGGCGGCCTGCGTGGCGGTGGAGAAATGCACATAGCCATCGGCCAGATCGACCGGCGCGCCAAGGCTCTCGCCCCGCGCCCGCAAATCGTCCCATTCGGGACCACGGAAAATCTTGTAGATCAGCATGGGAGCGGTGATGCCCTGCGGGCGCGCGCCCGTCAAGCGATGCTTGAGGGCGCGGCGCGGATCGGCTAGCAAGAGGGTCCATCGAGAGGGGCAGCCATGGCATTCACCATCGCAATCGACGGGCCGGCAGCGGCGGGCAAGGGCACCATCGGGCGCGCGCTGGCCGCGCATTTCGGGTTTGCCCATCTCGATACCGGCCTTCTCTATCGGGCCACGGGTCGGCGGATGCTCGACGGGCTCGAGGCGGTGGAGGCGGCGCGCAGCCTGCGCGCCGGGGACCTCGACGCCGACGACCTGCGCAGCCCCGAGGTCAGCCAGGCCGCAAGCCGCGTGGCTGCCATCCCCGAGGTGCGTCAGGCCCTGCTCGATTTCCAGCGCGCCTTTGCCCGGCGTGCGGGCGGCGCGGTGCTCGACGGGCGCGATATCGGCACGGTGATCTGCCCCGACGCGGAGGTAAAGCTCTATGTCACGGCCAGCGATGCCGAGCGTGCGCGCCGCCGTCATCTCGAGCTGACCCAAAAGGGCCATGCCGTGACGCTTGAGGAGGTGGCCTGCGATCTGCGCCAGCGCGACGCCCGCGACAGCGCACGGGCCACCGCGCCTCTGAAACCGGCGGCGGACGCGCTCTTGCTCGACACCTCGGAACTGACCATTGACGAGGCCGTCGCGGCCGCCGTGGCCAAGGTCCGGGGCGCTCTGCCGGTCGGCTGAGGTTCAGGCGCCCCGCACCGCGTCGATCATGCGCTGCACATTGTCGGGGTCCGCGTCGGGCGTGATGCCATGGCCGAGGTTGAAGATATGCGGGCCGCCGCTCAGCGCGTCCACGATGCGCCGCGTCTCGGAGATCAGCGCCGCCCCCCCCGTCACCATATGCGAGGATTTGAGGTTGCCCTGCACGCAGCCATCCACTTGCACGTTGGCCGCCACCCATTCCGCGCTCACCGAATCGTCCACCGCGACGCAATCCGCCCCGGTCTGCTTGTGGAAGCCGATGTATTTGTCGCCCGCCTCACGCGGGAAGGCGATGACGGGAATGCCCGGATGCCGGTCCTTCAGCGCCGCGATGATGCGGCGGGCGGGGTCGGTGGCGTAGCGGTCGAAATCATCGCCCTTGAGCGACCCGGCCCAGCTATCGAAGAGCTTGACCACCTCGGCACCCGCACTGATTTGCGCCGAGAGATATTCAACCGTCGCCTCGGTCAAAAGGTCGATCAGCGCCTCGAAAACCGGGCGGTCGGCGTCTTTCAGCGCGTGCGCGGGCCCCTGATCGGGCGTGCCGCGCCCGGCGATCATGTAGGTGGCCACGGTCCAGGGGGCCCCGGCAAAGCCGATCAGCGCCACCTCGGGCGGCAATGCGCCGGCAAGGTTGCGCACGGTCTGATAGACGGGGCCAAGCGTCTCGTGGATATCCGAGACCGGTTTCAGCCGGTCCACCCCTGCCCGGTCGGTGATCGTCGAGAGGCGCGGCCCCTCGCCCGTCACGAACCACAGATCGGCGCCGAGCGCCTGCGGCAGCAGCAGGATGTCGGCGAAGAGGATCGCCGCGTCGAACCCGTAGCGCCGGATCGGTTGCAGCGTCACCTCGGTGGCGAGGTCGCTGTTGTAGCACAGCGACAGGAAATCCCCCGCCTCGGCCCGGGTGGCGCGGTATTCCGGCAGATAGCGCCCCGCCTGCCGCATCATCCAGATGGGCGGGGTGGGCAGCGTTTCGCCATTGAGGGCGCGCAGGATCGGCTTGGTTTCTGGCATGGAGTCCTCCGTTTGCCTTTTGGTCGCGTTGACAGCGCATGATGTCAAGTCGCGGCGCGCTTGCCACGCCGCTTTGTCGCGTCTAAACCGGCGGTCATGACACGTGATATGCCCACCCCGACCCACCCGCTCAAGATTGGCACGCGCGGCTCGCCGCTGGCACTCGCGCAGGCGCATGAGACACGCCGCCGGCTTCAGGCGGCGTTTGACCTGCCCGAGGCCGCTTTCGAGATTTCGGTGATCAAGACCACCGGCGACCGGGTGCTCGACCGCCCGCTCAAGGAGATCGGCGGCAAGGGGCTCTTCACCCGCGAGATCGAGGAGGCGCTTCTTTCGGGGGCCATCGACATCGCGGTGCATTCGATGAAGGACATGCCGGTGCTTCAGCCCGGGGGCCTCACGCTCGACTGTTACCTTCCGCGCGAGGATGTGCGCGATGCCTTCGTGTCGCCCGGTGCGCGTGGCCTTGCTGATCTGCCTTCGGGCGCGCGCGTCGGCACCTCGTCCTTGCGGCGCAAGGCGCAGGTGCTTGTGGCCTGGCCGCATCTCGAGGTGGTGGAGTTTCGCGGCAACGTCCAGACCCGGCTGAAAAAGCTTGAGGACGGCGTTGCGGCCTGCACCTTCCTTGCCATGGCGGGGCTGAACCGGCTCGGGCGTGCCGATGTGGCGACCGCCGCGATTGACCCCGAGGTGATGCTGCCCGCCGTGGCGCAAGGAGCCATCGGGATCGAGCGCCGCGAGGGGGACACCCGCGCCGCCGACATGCTCGCCGCCATCCATGACACACCGACCGGACAGCGCCTCGCCGCCGAGCGCGCCTTTCTCGCAGCACTCGATGGCTCCTGCGAGACGCCGATCGCGGGGCTGGCAGAGCTTGACGGCACCACACTGCGCCTGCGCGGCGAGATCCTGCGCCCCGATGGCGGCGCGCGTCACGCTGATGACGCGACCGCCCCCATCGAAGACGGGGCCGCACTCGGGCATGAGATGGCGGCGCGGCTTCTGGCCGAGGCGGGACCGGGTTTTTTCGACTGGCGCGGCTGAGCCGGATGAAGGGGCCTCTTGCGGCCATTTTCAGCCTTGACGCCTCCACGCCGCTGGCATACCTAGCCCCCTGCTTGGCGGAGTAGCTCAGTTGGTTAGAGCAGCGGAATCATAATCCGCGTGTCGGGGGTTCGAGTCCCTCCTCCGCTACCAAGTTGCACGCTGCGATATCCCAAAATTACCGAAACCTGCGACAAGGTGCGACAGGGCGCTGAGACGTCGGGAGCGGCGGTGGTGGTCTTCAAGGTCGACAGACCTGTGCTATCGCCATCCTATTTTGACACACATCGGCCCCGGACAGCGCCCACGCAACGACCTGTCCCGACCGGGATTGGTCGCGCGGGCCAATCGTGACGTGCGGTCATCCGCGCAATCCTCGACCGGAGCTTTGGCCCGCGCTGACCGACCGGGCTGCGGCAGAACAACTTTCCGAGGCGGCGCAGCAGGCACGTGGAAACAGGCTTGGTCATTGCCATTTGTGGCCGGCCCCCGGAATGAAAAAGGCACCGATGCCGATCAGGTCCAGTCCGCCTCGGTGATATTCAGGGTGGCGATGCGCGAATAGAGCGTCGTCGGTTTGATGCCGAGAAGCGCGGCGGCACCGGACGGGCCGGCGATGCGGCCCCGCGTTTCGCGCAGGGCGGCGATCAGGTTGGCGCGCGCCAGCGCCTGCATCTGCGCCTCGGTGCGAAACGGCTTGCCGGTTGGCCCGTGCGGCCCCAAGCCCCCAAGCTCCACCACCAGCTTGCGATCCTGCGACACAATCGCGGCGCGCTCCATCGCGTTGTGAAGCTCGCGCACATTGCCGGGCCAGTCATAGGATTGCAGTTGCCGCACCACGCCTTCGGTCAGCACCGGCTCGGCCCGGTTGAGCCTGCGGCAGGCGATCCTGAGCAGATGCGCGGCCAGCAGGGGAATATCCTCCTGCCGGTCGCGCAGCGGCTGGCAGGTGATGGGAAACACGTTGAGGAACAGATAAAGATCCTCGCGGATGCGAGGCGAGCGGCGGGCCTGCTTGTCTGACAGCGTGGTGGCGGCGATGACGCGGATATCGAGCGGTTTGGCGCGGGTATCGCCCAGACGGGTCACGGCGCTGTTCTGCAACGCGGCCAAGAGCTTGCCCTGTATCTCAAATGGCAATTCCTCGACATCGTCCAGAAACAGCGTGCCGCCATGCGCCAGCTCCAGCTTGCCGGGTTTGTCGCGGGTGGCGCCATTTGGCGCACCGCGCACCTGACCCCATAATTCGGCCTCCACCTCTTCGGGGGCGACCGATCCGCATTTGAAATGGATAAGGGGGCGGCGCGCGCGGGGGCTGGCCTTGTGAATCGCGGTGGCGACAAGCGATTTGCCGGTGCCGGTCTCGCCGCTGATGAACACGGTGGCATCGGTGCGCGCCACAAGGTCGATGCGCTGCAGGGTCTGGCGCACCGCAGGCGACGCGCCGATGATGTTGTGATGCGCGCGTTCCGTCGTGATCGCCTCTTGCAGATAGGCGTTTTCCTGTTCCAGCCGGTCGCGCAGGGCGGCCACCTCGGCCATCGCCTCGCGCAGCTTGCGCTCGTTTTCCTTGCGCTCGGTGATGTCGCGAAAGATCACCACAGCCCCCGCCAGCACGTTCTGATCATAGATCGGGGTAGAGACATATTCGACCCGGATCGGCTTGCCATCCTTGCGCCAGAACACCTCGTCCTCGATCCGATTGACCTGTTCAAAGCGGAAGGATTGATAGATCGGGCAATCATGGGCGTGATAGATGTCGCCGCTCAGGTGGTGATGGTGGATCACCGAATGAATGTCGTGGCCCAGAAGATCGTCGGCGGTCCAGCCGAGCATTTCCTGTGCCGCACGATTGACGAAGGTGGTCTTCCCATCGGCATTGACGCCGTAAATACCTTCGCCCGCCGCGTTCAGGATCAACTGGTTCTGGCGTTCCAGTTCGGCAAAGAAGTCCTGCGCGCGCCGCCATTCCAGCAGGCCGGAACGGTGCAATTCCGCCGCCTGCGCGATGCGGTCGTGCCGCCCCATCTCATCCAGATCAAGCAGGGTCAGAACCAGCAGCGCGGGGGTATCATGGATCAGCCTGCCCCGGATTTCGACGCGCAGCGGCGTGCCCTTCGTCGTTGCAAGTGTGATGTCGCGGCTCCACGCCTCGCCCCGGTGGACGATTTCATCCACCAGCACGATAAAGTCCGGCAGGCTGGCCCCGACCAGTGGCGAAAACGGCGTGCCGGGGGTGTCGGGAAGATCAAGCAGGGCGCGCGCACGCGGATTGGCCGCGCTGATGCGGTCGGCGACAAGGTCGATCACCAGCGCCGCCTCGGCCAGCGCGTCAAGCAGGGAATCGGGGGCGGCGGGCAATTTTTGCATGGACCGAGTAATAGCGCCGCAGCGCAGCACGACAATACGAAATTTCGTAACTTACGAAAACCCGTAACAAACTGACACAGGGTCGCGCATTAAGTAACTGTAATTAAACAAAAGTTTATAATGCCCAAAAAATAGGCATGGCCTTTTGCATCGGCGCGCTTCATCGGATCATAGGCCCAAAGCTACCTGACCGAAAGGACGCGACATGACGATGAAAAGCCTTGGCGACCCGTTTTCCGAAAAGAATGACCTGCGCCACGGGGCATCCTGCGGCTGCGACAGGTGCAAGGCCGCGCCGCACCATGCCGATGCGCCGGTGATGTCGTCTGATGCGATGCTGGAACGCGCGGTCGAAAGCGCGGTGGTGCGCTCGATCTTTGGCCACAGCGATATCGGGCGGCGGTCGTTCATGGGGATGCTGGGGGGCGGCACGGTGGCGGCGGCGCTGGCGTCTGTCTTTCCGCTTGATGCGGCCAAGGCGGCGATTCTGGACAATCTTGGCAAGCCCGAAAAAACCGACCTCAACATCGGCTTTGTGCCGATCACCTGCGCCACGCCGATCATCATGGCGCAGCCGATGGGGTTCTATGAACGCTACGGCCTCAACGCGAGCGTGATCAAGACCGCCGGTTGGGCCGTGGCGCGCGACAAGTCGCTGTCGGGGGAATATGACGCCAGCCACATGCTGACGCCGATGCCGCTGGCGATGACGCTGGGCGCGGGATCGACCGCCGTTCCCTACATCATGCCCGCCGTCGAGAACATCAACGGACAGGCCATCGTGCTGGCCAACCAGCACCTCGACAAGCGCGACCCGCAGAAATGGAAGGGCTTCACCTTTGGCGTGCCCTTCGAATATTCGATGCACAATTTCCTGCTGCGCTATTATGTGGCCGAACATGGGCTTGACCCGGATGTGGATATCCAGATCCGCGTGGTGCCGCCGCCCGAGATGGTCGCCAACCTGCGCGCGGGCAACCTTGACGGCTATCTCTCGCCCGACCCGTTCAACCAGCGCGCCGTGTGGGAGGGGATCGGATTTATCCACCTCTTGACCAAGGAGATCTGGGAGGGGCACCCCTGCTGCGCCTTCGCCGCGCCGCTCAGTTTTGCCACCGAACTGCCCAACACCTATGGCGCATTGCTCAAGGCCATCGTCGACGCCACGCAATATGCCTCCAAGGCCGAGAACCGCAAGGAAATCTCGGCGGCAATCGCGCCCACCAACTATCTCAACCAGCCTGTCGAAGTGATTGAACAGGTGCTGACCGGCACCTTTGCCGACGGTCTGGGCAATGTGCAGCAGGTGCCCGACCGGATCGATTTCGACCCGTTCCCGTGGCATTCCATGGGCGTGTGGATCCTGACCCAGATGAAGCGCTGGGGCTATATCGAGAATGACATCGATTACAAGGCCGTGGCCGAACAGGTCTACCTTGCCGCCGATGCCCGCAAGGTGATGACCGATCTGGGCTATGAGGCACCCGATATCAGCTACAAATCGCATGTCATCATGGGCAAGACCTTCGATCCGGCCGAGCCGGAGGCCTATGTCAAAAGCTTCGCCATCGGCAAGGGGTGAGCCATGGCGACCCTGTCCCTCAACAAACGCGCGCTGCTGATGTCGGTCGTGATCCTTCTGGTCGGCCTCCTGATATGGGAGGCCGCGATCCCGGCGCAAAAGGCCGTGGGCGAACTGACGGAATACGAACGCCTGACAGGCGGCGGCGCGCAAAAGGCGGGCGTGCCGCCCCCGTCGCAGGTTCTGGCCAAGGCCTGGGCCGAACTCAGCAACCCGTTTTACGACGCAGGCCCCAACGACAAGGGGATCGGCATTCAGATTGGCTATTCCATCTACCGGGTGCTGTCGGGCTATTTCATGGCCGCTCTGGTGGCCATTCCGCTTGGCTTTCTGATCGGCATGTCGCCGGTGGCCTACAAGGCCCTCAATCCGTTCATTCAGGTGCTGCGCCCCATATCGCCCTTGGCATGGATGCCGCTGGCGCTGTTCATCATTCAGGATTCAGAGGCCAGCGCGATCTTCGTCATCTTCATCTGTTCGATCTGGCCCATGCTGATCAACACCGCCTTTGGCGTGGCGGGCGTGCGGCAGGACTGGGTGAACGTCGCGCGCACGCATGAGCTGGGCCATTTCAGGACCGCCTTTACCGTGATCCTGCCTGCCGCAGCACCGACCATCGTCACCGGCATGCGCATTTCCATCGGCATCGCGTGGCTGGTCATCGTCGCCGCCGAGATGCTCGTCGGGGGAACCGGCATCGGCTATTACGTCTGGAACGAGTGGAACAACCTCGACCTGACCTCGGTCATCTTCTCGATCCTGATGATCGGCATTGTCGGCATGATGCTGGATGCGGCCTTTGCCGCCCTGCAACGTGCCGTGGCCTATGCGGAATAAGGACCCAAAAGATGAGCAAACCGTTTTTGTCGATCGAGAACCTGACCCAACGCTACCCCGATGGCCAGGGCGGCACGCTGACCGTGTTCGAGAATGCGACCTTCGGGGTGGAAAAGGGCGAGTTTGTCGTCATCCTCGGCCATTCGGGCTGCGGCAAATCCACCATCATGAACATTCTCGCGGGTCTGGCAGAGCCAACGAGCGGCGTGGTCAAGATGGACGGGTTCGAGGTCTCGGGCCCCAGCCTTGACCGGGGCGTGGTGTTTCAGAACTACTCCCTGCTGCCCTGGCTCAGCACGCTGAAGAACGTAAGCTTTGGCGTGGCCGCCCGGCATCCGGAATGGTCCAAAGCCAAGGTGCTGGATCATTCCCGCGAGTATCTGGCGATGGTGGGGCTGGAGGGGGACGTGATCCACCGCAAACCCAGCCAGTTGTCGGGGGGCATGCGGCAACGGGTGTCGATTGCCCGCGCCTTCGCCAACCACCCCAAGCTTTTGCTGCTGGACGAGCCGTTCGGCGCACTCGATGCTTTGACGCGGGGCACGATCCAGGATGAATTGCTCAAGATCTGGGGCGGCACCGGGCAGACCGTGTTCATGATCACCCATGACATCGACGAGGCGATCCTGCTGGCGGACCGTATCCTGCTGATGACCAACGGCCCCTATGCCCGCGTGGCGGAATCGGTCGAGATCACCATTCCGCGCCCGCGCAACCGGACCGAGATCGTGGAGCATCCCAACTATTACCCGATCCGCAACCATCTGGTGCAGTTCCTTGGCAAACGGTCCAAGGAACTGGCCGGTCAGGCCTCGGACGGGGCGGCCCAAACCCCGAAGGCGGTGCGGATCGACCACACCGCCCCTGACGATGACACCGGCGAGGCGCGACGGCTGCGCGCCGTGAACCTCTGACCCCGATTTTCAGGACCGAAAGAATGGAGGACCCAATGAAAGACACCGTAACCCTGCCCGCCGTGATGACCAAGGAAGATGTGACAACCCTTATCCTGATCGCCAGGAAAAAGACCGGGATGAAATGGGAGGAGATTGCCGCGGCCATCGGCATGTCGCCGGTCTGGACGCACTCGGCCTGCATGGGCATGAACACCATGCCCAAGGCCAAGGCCGAGGCGCTGGTCGCGCTGCTCGATCTGCCACAAGAGGCGGTCTCGGTGCTGGAGGAGTATCCCACCAAGGTCTGGGAACAGGCGGTGCCGACCGATCCCTGCATCTACCGCCTCTATGAAATCGTGGGCGTTTACGGCCCGACGATGAAGGCGCTCATTCAGGAGGAATTCGGCGATGGCATCATGTCGGCGATTGATTTCGACATGCAGATCACCCGCGTCGCCAACCCCAAGGGCGACCGCGTCAAGGTCGAGATGTCGGGCAAGTTTCTGGGCTATAACTCCTGGTAAGAGCGGGCATTCGGTCATCACCCGGATGGTCGCACGTGACGCGGTCATCCGGGCAGCCCACCTGTCAGGATCATGAGATCTCCGCACGGCTCAAGGGCCAGGCTGCCAAAGCTCCAGCGCATCAAGGCATTGGGCAAGGTCTGCCCGAAACGCCTGCGCCAGCAGGGATTGCGGCCGGTGCGCGGGTTCCAGGATTGCGATGGGACTTGTGATGAGCGGAACGAACTTGCGAAAGACAATGCCGCCCGTCGGGCAGCTTTTGGCGGTGATGCGGTCCACCAGACTGGCGCACATGCCATGCGCGACCAGCTGGATCGCCGGCAGGAAGGTCCGCAGCACGAACCGCCGGTTCAGCTTCGCCCCTGACCGGGCAAAGGCGGCTTCGGTGTCCTGATTGGTGGAGTGATCGTCAAACAGGGTTGCCATGGGAAAATCGTGCAGGTCCTGCGGTGTCAGGGCGCGATCTTGGGGAAACGGGTTTTGGGCAGGCAAGGCCAGCACGCATTCCAGATCCCATGACTGTCTGAGGATCGAGCTGCGCGGGGGCGGCGTTTCCGCAAGGCCGATGTCATATTCCTGACTGGCCACAAGATCGCTCACCACCTGCGACGAGCGCATCATCAGGTCGGCCTTGACCTCGGGGCGGTCCTTGAGGAAGTCCGCAAGCAACGACGGCATGAAGAACCCAGAGGCCGCCGGGAAACAGGCGATGCGCAGACAGCCGCGCTGGCGTGTGGAAAACTCTGCCATCGACCGCGTCGTGCGGGTGATCCGTTCCAGAATGTCCTCGGCTTCTTCAAGCAGGTAATGTGCTTCGGGGCAGGCCGTCAGGCGGCCATGTTCGCGCAGGAACAGCGCAAAACCCAGTTGCCGTTCCAGATTGGCCACCACCGCGCTGACCGCAGGCTGGGTGCGGCCCAGAACCCGGCTCGCCTCGGAAATCGACCCTGTTCGCATCACCTCGCGGAAGGTTTGCAGTTGCTGGATGGTCAGGCGGCTCAGCATCCATAAATCCAATGTATGGAGTCAATCGAATTTCCAATTTGAATTTATGATAACGCGACGTCAAGCATAACGAAAGCCAAGGGGAGGCCAGATGGACAGATTTGCCGCGATCTTGCTGACCAGCCTGATTTGCATCGTGGCCATGGGCCAGTTCGTGCAGGTGATCACGCGCTATGTGCTGCAAGTTCCGGTGATGGGGCTGGAAGGTCGCAGCCTCGAACTGAGGCGTCAACGGGCGGGCCGCAACAGGCCCGCCCCCAAAGCGCGAAACACCGCTGGAGGCTTGGATGGAAAGCGATTACGCTATCATTGGCGGGGGCGTCGTGGGCCTGTCCGTCGCGTGGGGCCTTTTGCGCCGGGGGCTTCGCGTCACTGTGATAGATGGCGACGATGCGGGCCTGCGCGCCAGCCGAGGCAATTTCGGGCTGGTCTGGGTGCAGTCCAAGGGCATGACGCAACCGCGCTATGCGCAGTGGTCCCAGACATCGGCGGCACTGTGGCGCGGGTTTGCCGATGAGTTGTCCGATCTGACCGGCACCGATCTGGGGCTTCGGCAGGACGGCGGCTATGATCTGCATTTTTCCGAGGAAACACTGGCCGAAACGGTTGCGAAATACGAAGTCCTGAAAGCCACGCTTGGCGGCGATTACCCCTATGAGGTGCTTGGCCACAACGCGCTGCGTAAGGAAGAGCCCAACATCGGCCACAAGGTTGTGGGCGCGATCTGGCACAAACAGGATGGCCACGCCAACCCGCTGAGGTTGTTACAGGCGCTGGCCGACGGGGTCCGGCGCAAGGGCGGGCGCGTGCTCACGGGGCAAAAGGTGGTGTCCGTGGACAAGGCGGACGGGTTTACCCTGACCAGTGCCGACGGAACCCGCATCCGGGCGGCGCAGATGGTGCGCGCGGGGGTGCCGCCGCTGGCCTTGGTCGAGACCCAGACGCGGGGCGATGTCCTGCGGGCCGCGCGGCATCTGCCGCGTGCGATGCTGGGCCTTGGCTATCTGCTCAAGGGTCTGGGGCTGTTACGTGACCTTCGGCGCGCGGGTGTTGCCCGATTCACCGGGGCCACCGATATCCGGGTCGAAGGGTCAGATCATGCCGAGGCCGTGACCTTCACGACCAGGGGGCAAGCGCATCGTATCGCCTGTGACACGGCGCTGTTGCACCATGGCGTTGTCCCCAACACGCAGGCCACCCGGTCGCTGAACCTGCCGCATCATTGGGACAACGCCCAGCGCAGTTTTCGACCCGTGACCGACGGCTGGGGGCGGAGCGCCGAACCGACCGTCTTCGTCGCCGGTGACGGGGCAGGGATCAAAGGCGCGCGCGCCGCCACCCTGACCGGGCAGATCGCGGCCCTCGCCATTGCCCATGACCTTGGAAAACTGACCGAGGGCGACCGCGACCTTTCTGCCCGCCCCCTGCGCCTGCGGCTGGCGCTAAAATCCGCCGCGCGGCCCTTTCTCGACCGCGCCTATCCCCCCTGCGCGCAGGCCCTTGCCCCGGAGGATGCCACGATCATCTGCCGCTGCGAAGAGGTCACCGCCGGGGCCATCCGCCGCAGCGCCGCGCAGGGATGTCTGGACCCGAACCAGACCAAGGCCTTTGTCCGCGCCGGAATGGGCCCGTGCCAGGGTCGCTATTGCGGATCGACCGTCACGGAAATACTGTCGGCCTGCCATGATCAGGCACAATCGCAAACCGGGGCTTACCGCATTCGCCCGCCCATCAAACCCGTGACACTGGGCGAACTGGCGCAGATGGACACACAGGGTGAAGAGCCGCTTCAGGAGGTATAGATGATCGAACGTATGGGGACCGGCACCCGCATGAGCAAAATCGTCAAACATGGCGGCGTCGTTTATCTTTGCGGACAGGTCGGCGAGGGGCCGACCGTTGCCGCGCAAACCCGCGATTGCCTGTCGCGGATCGAGACCTTGCTTTCCGAGGCCGGCTCCTCGCCGGATCGCATTCTACAGGCAATTATCTGGTTGGCAGACATGTCTGACTTTGCCGAAATGAACACGGTCTGGGATGCATGGGTGCCCATCGGCCACGCACCTGCCCGTGCTTGCGGCGAGGCAAAACTCGCCCGGCCAGACCTGAAGGTCGAGATCATCGTCACGGCTGCCTGCTGAGGGCTGCACCCCCGGACCCCGGAGAGCGAGGCCGCGATCTTTGGCATAATGCCTCCATCTGTTTGGCTTCAAACGGACACCCGCGCCAGAAAAACTGTCGGAAATAGCCCGGAACGGACCTCCGCCTGATTTGCGGCGACGCCATCCCTTCAGGCGTCTGAAATGCCCTCCAGAATGGGAAAAGGACAGGGCATGAGCGGGGCATGAGCGGGTATCCGGCCCGGTCGAATTATCCCGGTCCCACCCGACCGCTTGACGAAATGCGGATCCGCGGCATCAATCCCCGTCGTCACAGGCCGGTATCGCGCACATCGAGCGCATCGCGCAGGGCGTCGCCGACGAAATTGATCGCGAGCACGACCAGCATGATGGCCAGCCCCGGAAACACGCCAAGCCACCAGGCCTGAGAAATGAAACTGCGGCCATCGGACAGGATCAGGCCCCATGTCGGCGTGTCGGGCCGCACGCCGAGGCCGAGAAACGACAGCGAGGCCTCGCCAAGGATGGCATAGGACACGCTCACCGTCGCCTGCACGATGATCGGGGCCAGCGCATTGGGCAGGATATGGCGAAACATGATCCGCAGATCGGAAAAGCCCTGCACGCGGGCAGCATCGACGAATTGCTCTTCCTTCAGCGTCAGCACCATGGAGCGTGCGATGCGCGCGAAATCGTCGAGAAAGGCCAGCGCGATGGCGACGATGACATTCAGGAGGCCGGTGCCGAAGACCGCGACGAGATAAATCGCGATGATGAAGTTGGGAAAGGCCCATTGCAGGTCGATATAGCGCATGATGATCATATCGGCCCAGCCGCCGTAATAGCCCGCCACCACCCCCAGCGCGACACCGAAGACCAGCGCCAGCGCGACGGTCGAGACCCCGACAAAAAGCGAAATCTGCGTCCCCCAGATGATCCGCGACAGCAGGTCGCGCCCCAGATCGTCGGTTCCCAGCGGATGCGTGAGCGACGGGCTGCTCATCATGTCGAGGGTCATCGCGTTGGGATCAAACGGCGCAATCAGCGGGGCCAGCACCGCCGCCAGCAGGAAGGCCAGCAGGATGACCAGCCCCACCTGCGCCTTGCGGTCGCGCGCAAAGCTGGTGCGCAGGCGCGACGGGGCCGGTCGGATATCGGGTTCGGAGAGGTCCGGGGCGGGAAGATCGGTCATCAGGAATACCGTATGCGGGGGTCGATCACCGCATAGAGCAGATCGACCGCGAGGTTGGAGAGAACGAAGAACGCCGACACGACCAGCACCGCGCCCTGAACGACCGGGTAATCGCGGTTCTGGATGCCCTGGATCAGCACCCGCCCCAGCCCCTTGATCGCGAACACGTTCTCGACCACCACCGCCCCCGAGATCAGCAGCGCAAAGGCGATGCCGATCACCGTCACCACCGGGATAAGCGCGTTTGGAAAGGCGTGGCGCAGCATCTGCACCCGCATCGGCAGCCCCTTGGAGGCGGCAGTGCGCATGTAATCGGCGCGCAGCACCTCAAGCATGGACGAGCGGATCATCCGGGCGATAATGGCCGAAAACCCGGTGCCGATGGCGATCGAGGGCAGGATCAGGTGGCTGAGCCAGGGCCAGAACCCTTCCGAGAGCGGCACATAGCCAATGGCGGGCAGCCATTGCAGATTGGCGGCAAAGACGATGATGAGCAGGATCGCCAGCCAGAAATCCGGCATCGACAGACCCAGAAAGGCAAAGAGCGACACCGTCGCATCGGTGGCGGTATTGCGGCGCGTGGCCGACAGGATACCCGCCGGAACGGCGATCACCAGCGCGATGACGAAGGACAGGAAGGCCAGCGACAGGGTGCGCGGCAGCGCCTCGAGCAGGATGGTCGACACCGGCTGGTTGTTGCCGAAGATCGACTGGCCCAGATCGCCCTGCAAGAGGTTGGTGAACCATTTCCAGAACTGCACCAGAAGCGGCTGATCGAGCCCCAGCTTGCGCGTCAGCGCCGCGCGCGCCTCTTCGCTGCCTGCATCGGCCAGCATGGCGGCCACCGGATCGCCGGGCACCAGCCGGATCATGAAGAACACCAGCACGGCCACCGCCAGCATCACCAGCGCGGAACCGACCAGCCGTCTCAGAATATAGGACCCCATGGCAGTCCGGGCAGGCCGCGAGGGGCCTGCCCGCCTTTCCCTGTTTATTTGAGCGAAATGCGGTCGAGTTCGTGCAGACCGGGAATACGCGCCCTTTCCGGCACCTCGACCGCGGCGCTGTGCACGAGCACATCCACCGGATGATAGAGGAACGCGCAGGCCACCTTGTCAGAGGTGATCGCGTTGGCCTGACGCACCAGATCGCGCCGCGTATCGGGATCGACCGCCACCGATTGCGCGTCGATCAGCCTGTCGGCCTCGGCCTCGCTGAAGAAGCCGAAGGGTTTCTCTGCCTTGTCGCGGTCCGGCCCGTTGAATTTCGAGGTGGTCTGCATCCAGTCCACCAGACCGTCATCGGGGTCGTAATCCCCGCCCGAGCCGCCGAGTCGCAGGTCGATCTCCATCTTGTTGAATTCCTCGATCCCGATGGAAAAATCCTTGGGATCGACGATCACGCTGATGCCCAGAACCTGCTTCAGGATATTGGCGACGACCTGACCGTCGCGCTTGGTATTGGGCGTGGTCTGGAGCTTCAGTTCCGGAAAGCCCGCGCCGCCGGGATAGCCCGCCTCGGCCATCAGCGCCTTGGCCCCTTCGGGATCGAACGCCTGTTCGGAGTTGTCGGCCAGCGTCTCGTCGAAGAAAAAGCCCATGGCCGGGTTGATCGTGCCATGCGCCGCGACGCCATAGCTGAACAGACCCTGTTTGATGAAAAGGTCCCGGTCGAGCGCCTTGGCGATGGCCAGCCGCACCATGAAGCCCTATTCCTTCTTCAACTCCGCCACCGGCTTGTTGAAATCGCTGACCGTCATCGCCTCGTGCCAGGGATTGATCCAGATCGACTGGAATCCCGGCCCCGGCTTGATATCGACGACCAGATCGGGATTGGCCTGCATCCGCTCGATGAGCTGGGTCGGGAACGGATTGCCGCCCACGTACTGGATGTCGCCCGCTTCCAGCGCGGCTGCGAGCGGCTCCACACCGTCCACCGGCGTGATCGTGATCCGGTCGAGCTTGGGCCGGTCGGGATCGTAGTACTCGGCGAATTTCTCCAGCACGACGCCTTGCCCCAACTGATGCTCGACGACCTTGTAAGGCCCGGTGCCGATCGGCGTGAGGCCATATTGCGCAAGCCCCAGTGCCTCCAGCCCGCCGCGCGAGACGATGGTCATCGCCCGCCCCGAAGCGCGCTCCAGCGATTTGGTCAGGAACGAGGCCTGCGGCTGCTTGAGCCGGAAGCGCACCTCGTAATCGTTCAATTTCTCCAACTCGGCCACGTTGGCGATGACCCGGCTATGCACCGATTGCGCAGGGTCGCGCGAGCGGTTGAAGGTGAACACCACGTCATCCGCATTGAACGGATCGCCATTGTGGAACGTCACGCCCTCGCGCAGCTTGAAAGTGTAGTCGAGCCCGTCCTCGCTGACCTCCCAGCTTTCGGCAAGATCGCCCTGCGCCACCAGATCGTTGTCGATATGCATCAGCCCGCTGTAGATGTTCGAGGCGATCTGGAATTGCAGCACCTGGCCGATCTGCGCGGGATCGAGCGTGACGATCTCGCCGACACCGGCCCAGGCGCATTTCAACTCGCCCCCCGCCTTGCCCTGCGCCATCGCCGCCAGTGGCCGCAGGCCGGGCAGCACCTGTGCCAGCCCCAGCGCACCGCCCGCGGCCAGCAGGCGAAGCGTGGCGCGGCGGCTGAGCCGGTCGCCGCGCAACTCGTCGCGCGACAGACCAAAGAGCGGGTCGCGCGGATCATAGTCATGGGCCGCGCGCAGCTCCGCTTCGGCCCGTTTGATGAGGTCCTTATCGTCCATCTTTCTCTCCTGTTGTGGTGGTTTCTTTTGGCGGTCCGGTGGTGACGGCATGGCAGGCGACGGCATGTCCGGCACCTGCGCTTTCCAGTTCGGGGGCGATGCGGGTGCAGATATCCATCGCAATCGGACAGCGCGGGTGAAAGACGCAGCCCGATGGCGGGTCGAGCGGGCTTGGCACCTCGCCCTTCAGCATCGCCGGATTGCGGCTCTCTTCCGCGATCGGATCGGGGTTCGGAATGGCCGCGATCAACGCCTGCGTGTAGGGATGTTGCGGGTCGGAAAAGAGCGCGTCCGAACTCGCGGTCTCCATCACCCGGCCCAGATACATCACCGCCACCCGGTCGCACAGGTGGCGCACGATGGACAGGTCATGCCCGATAAAGAGATAGGTCAGGCCGTGCCGCACCCGCAGCTCTTCGAGAAGATTTATGATCTGCGCCTGAATGGACACGTCGAGCGCCGATACCGCCTCGTCGCAGACGATCAATTCAGGCTCCAGCGCGAGGGCGCGGGCGATGCCGATGCGCTGACGCTGCCCGCCGGACATCTGGTGCGGATAGAGATCGACAAACCGCTCCGACAACCCGCACATCGCCATCAACGCGACCACGCGCGCGGGGATATCCCCGGCATAGCGATGCACTTTCAGCACCTCGGCGATGATCGCGCCCGCCTTCATTCGCGGATTGAGCGAGGAAAACGGGTCCTGGAACACCGCCGACACGCGCTTGCGATAAGGGGTCAGCGCCGCGCCCTTCAGCGCGGTGATGTTCTCGCCGTCGAACCATACGGCACCGTCGGTCGCATCGACAAGGCGCAGCACCGTGCGCGCAAGCGTTGTCTTGCCGCAGCCGGATTCGCCCACCAGCCCGAAGGCTTCGCCGCGCCGCAGCGACAGCGTAACATTCTCCACCGCCTTGACGCTGGCAACCTGCCGTTGCAGCAGCCCCTTGTGCACCGGGAAATGCACGCTCAGACCCTCGATCCGCAGGAACGCATCCGCCGTCATGACGCCTCCCTCGTCTCGTCTGACAATGGGAAATGGCAGGCCACCTGTCCGTCGAACAGCGGGGCGGTGGTCGTGCAAATGGCCTGCGCATAGGGGCAGCGCGGGTGAAAGCGGCAACCGTCGATGCGCGCGAAGGGATCGGCGGGATTGCCGGCAATCGGTTCCAGCGGCTCGGAGCGGGGACGGTCCAGACGCGGCACCGAGCGCAACAGGCCCTGGGTATAGGGGTGGCGCGGCGCGTAATAGAGGGTGCGCGCCGCGCCGGTCTCGACGATCCGCCCGCCATACATGACATTGACCCGCCGTGCGTAGCGCGCGACGATGCCAAGGTTATGGGTGATCAGGATCAGCGCGGTGCCGTGATCGCGGCAGATCCGCGCCATGAGATCGAGAATCTGCGCCTGGATCGTCACATCGAGCGCCGTGGTCGGCTCGTCCGCGATGATCAGCTTTGGCTCAGCGGCGAGCGCGATGGCGATCATCACCCGCTGGCGCATCCCGCCCGAGAAATGATGCGGGTATTGCCGCATCCGTTGGGCTGCATCCGACACGCCGACCTCTTGCAGAAGCGCGATGGCCCGTGCCCGCGCCGCCGCGCCCGACAGGCCCATGTTTTCCTCGATGCTTTCGGTGATCTGGCTGCCGATGGTCCGCACCGGGTTGAGCGAGGTCATCGGCTCCTGGAACACCATCGAGATGTCGCGCCCGCGACGCTTGCGCATCTCCTCGGGCGACAACCCGAGCAGATCCACCCCCTCGAACCGGATGCTGCCGGAGGTGACATGCAGATCCTCGGCCATAAGCCCCATCACCGCCAGCGATGACAGCGATTTGCCCGACCCCGATTCCCCGACGATGGCCAGCGTCTCGCCCGCCTCGACTGCGTAGGACAAGCCCTCGACCAAAGTCGGCTCAACGCCCTGCTTGCGCAGCGTGATCGTCAGATTTTCGATCTTCAGAAGTGTCATCTTGGCTCTTGCGCTATTTGGTCTACCACATACCAAGCGTTAACGAAACGCATCGACATATCAACCTCGCGGTTTGGGGTTTGGTTTTTTTCCTATGACTTCATTGGTTTTTTCATGTGACCTCACATGATCGTGACCATTTTCGGTGCACACCGCGCGGCGTGCGGGGCGCAGCATCACGCCCTTGGTGACTGGACGCTGTGCCCGATCTTGCCTATTCATCGTGGTCATGCAGGCGGCACCCCGCCCCGTGACGGGAACGGACCGCGCAACAGGACACCACACGGAGACAGCAACCCCATGCAGATGCATCACGAACCGATCTATGCCTCGCGCCGTTCGCCGGTCCTTGCCGAAAATATCGTGGCGACATCGCAGCCGCTGGCGGCGCAGGCGGGGCTTTCGATGCTGGCGCGCGGCGGCAATGCGGTCGATGCCGCGCTTGCGGCGGCGATCACGCTGACCGTGGTCGAGCCCACCGGCAACGGGGTCGGGTCGGATGCGTTCTGCATCCTGTGGGACGGGCACGAATTGCACGGGCTCAACGCCTCGGGCGCGGCCCCCATGGCCTGGACGCCCGAGCGGTTCAAAGGGGCCACCGAGATGCCGTTCCGGGGCTGGGACAGCGTCACCGTGCCCGGTGCCGTGAGCGCGTGGGTGGAGCTGTCCCGACGCTTCGGCAGGCTCGATTTCACGACCCTGTTCGAACCGGCCATCGGCTATGCCGCGCATGGCTTCATCCTGTCGCCCGTCATCGCCGAGTTGTGGCAGCGCGGGGCAGGGGAGTTGGCAGGGCAGCCGGGTTTCGCCGAGACCTTCCTGCGCGACGGCAAAGCCCCCGCCGCCGGAGAGCGCTTTGTCAACGCTGCCCTGGCCGACAGCCTGCGCCAGATCGCCGAGACCGGGGGCCGCGCCTTTTACGAGGGTGCGCTGGCCGAGCGGATCGTCGCCGCAGCAAAGGCCCATGGGGGCGCGCTGATACTGGACGATCTCGCGCGCCACCGGCCCGATTGGTGCGGCACCCTGTCGATGGATTTCGACGATGTCACCCTGCACGAGATCCCCCCCAACGGGCAGGGCATCGCGGCGCTGATGACCCTCGGCATCCTGCGCCACACGCCGGTGCGCGAGTTCGGCCCCGACGACCCGATGGCGCTGCATTACCAGATCGAGGCGACCAAGCTCGCGTTCCGCGACATGGACGCCTATGTGGGTGACCTGCCCGCGATGACCGATATCACCCCCAAGGCGCTGCTGGACGCGGAGTATCTGGCCAGCCGCGCCGCCCTGATCCGGGCTGACATGGCACAGGATTTCGGCTCTGGCGCGCCGAAAAACGGCGGCACGGTCTATCTGTCGGCGGCAGATGCAAGCGGCATGATGGTGTCGTTCATCCAGTCGAACTATGCCGGGTTCGGCGCGGGCGTGGCGGTGCCGGGGACGGGCATTCACATGCAGAACCGTGGCGCGGGCTTCACGCTTCAACCCGGCCATCCCAATCAGGTCGCCCCCGGCAAGCGGCCGTTCCAGACCATCATTCCGGGGTTCCTGATGAAAGGCGGCGCGCCGCTGATGAGTTTCGGGGTCATGGGCGGGCCGATGCAGGCTCAGGGGCATGTGCAGATGGTGCTGCGCACGCAGCTCTGGGGGCAGGATGTGCAGACCGCGGCAGACGCCCCGCGCTGGCGGGTGGTCTCGGGGCTGGAGGTGGCCATTGAGACGGCGATGGCACCGCAGCCCCTTGAGCGCCTGCGCGCGCTCGGCCACGCGATCACGCTGGAAAGCCCCGACAACGCCTTCGGTTTCGGCGGCGCGCAGCTTGTCCACCGCCTGCTCTCGGGGGGATATTGCGCAGGCTCCGATCCGCGCAAGGACGGGCAGGCCGTGGGATTCTGAGACCCGTTTCACGCAGATCATATCAGCCCCCTCCCGCAACGCGGTGCCCGTCGGCCACGGTTTCAAGCCTTGCGCGTCGCAGCGTCTCGCCCACGGGCAGCACCGGGCTTGGCACCTCCGGCGCGGGGGGCAGGCGCGGTCGTGCGCGCAAGGGGTCTGGAACCGGCACCGCCGCCAGAAGCCGCCGCGTATAGGGGTGGCGCGGATCGTGCAGGACCGCCGCGCGCGGCCCCTCCTCCATCACCTGCCCCAGGCGCAGCACCATGACCCGGTCGGCCACCTGATCGACCACGGCCATGTCATGGCTGATGAAGAGATAGGACAGCCCGTCGGCGTCCTGCAATTCCTGCAACAGCTCCAGCACCTGCGCCTGCACCGAGACATCGAGCGCCGACACGCTCTCATCCGCCACGATCACCTTTGGCGAGAGGCTGAGCGCACGCGCGATGCAGACCCGCTGCCGCTGGCCGCCGGAAAACTCGTGCGGATACCGCCTCAGCATGTCGGCAGAGAGCCCGACCCGCTTGAACAGGAATTCGGCCCTGTCCATAAGCTCGGATCCCTGCGCCAGACCATGCACCCGGAGCGGCTCCACCACCTGCTCGCCCACGGTCATGCGCGCATCGAGCGAGGCACCGGGATCCTGGAATACCATCTGTATCTTGCGCAGAACGGGCCGCATCGCCGCGCGTGACAGCCCACGGGTCTGCTGGCCATCGATCCGCACCGAGCCTTGCCACGGCACAAGCCCCAGAAGCGCCTTGCCGATCGTCGATTTGCCCGACCCGGATTCACCCACGAGCGCAAGCGTTTCCCCGACCGCGATGTGAAACGACACGCCCTCCACGGCGTGCAGGCGCGCCACTGTCCGGTTGAAGATGCCGCCGGTCACGTCAAAGCGGACGCTCAGATCCTCGACCTCGACAATCTTCTGCGCCCCGGCCTTGGCCGCGCGCGCGGGTGCCGCGCCGAGCCGGGGCACGGCGGCCAGCAAGTGCCGCGCATAGGCCGAGCGGGGGGTGGCGAATATCTGCGCCACCGGGGCGCTTTCCTCGGGCCTGCCCTCGCGCAGGACGATGACACGGTCGGCCATCTCGGCGACCACGCCCATGTCATGGGTTATCATCAGAACGGCGGTGCCGTGATCCTTTTGCAGCAGGCGGATCAGGTCGAGAATCTCGGCCTGCACCGTGACATCGAGCGCCGTCGTCGGCTCGTCCGCGATCAGGATTTCGGGCTCGCAGGCCAGCGCGATGGCGATCATCACGCGCTGCCGCATGCCGCCCGAGAGTTCGTGCGGATATTGCTTGAGACGCCGCGCCGGATCGGTCAGTTGCAGATCCTCCAGCAGCCCGAGCGCGCGCGCGCGGGCCTCGCGGCGCAAACACATGCGATGCTCCAGCAGCACTTCGCACAACTGTTGCTCGACCGTCATCAGCGGATTGAGCGAGGTCATCGGCTCCTGAAAGATCATCGCGATCCGCCGCGCGCGGATGGCGCGGAACGCCCGCTCGTCCAGACCGGCAAGATCGCGCTCGCCGAGCCGGATCACCCCCCCTGTGATCCGCGCCATCGGTTGGGGCAAAAGCCCCATGATCGCCAGCGCCGTCATCGACTTGCCCGATCCGCTTTCACCAGCGAGCGCCAGCGTCTCGCCCGCGTGCAGATCGAACGACAGACGATCCACAACCGTCTTGCCGCCTTCGCCGGTCGCCACCTGCACGCTCAGATCGCGGACCGAGAGAACGGGGCGCGCGGTAGCGTCCCGCTCGTTGACGGCCTCCGGCTTCATTCGAAGACGATCCGGGGGAAGTAGAACGAGACCACCCAATTGGGCATGTCGACGATTTCCGAGATCCGCAGATCCCCCGCGACCGAGCACAGCAGATAGGCATCCTCGGCCGATAGCCCGTGCTCTTTGCCCAGCAGGTCGATCATGCCCGAGACGGCGTTGCGCGCCGCTTCCATCATGTCCGGCCCGATCCCCGTCGTGGCCTCATAGCCCTTGGCGTCGAGGTGACGCGTCACCGGTCCCGGGGTCGAGAAGCGGGGGAAGGCGAGCCGTTCCTGCTTGATCAGATCGAGCGTGATCTCGACATCCATCGGGCTTTCGATGGCGGTGCCGCAGACCTCTCCATCGCCCTGCGCCGCGTGCGTGTCACCCACCGAGAAGAGCGCGCCCGCAACCTCGACCGGCAGATAGAGCACCGATCCGGCGGAAAGGTCGCGAATGTCGAGATTGCCGCCCATCCGGCGCGGCGGCACCACCGAATGCAGCCCCGCCTCGGCCGGGGCAAGCCCGATGGTGCCGGTGAAGGGCTTGAGCGGCACGCGGGCGATATCGGAAAAGAGCGACGGGGCCAGCGTGTCCGGATCATAGGACCAGACCTTGAGATGCGGATCGGTGAACTGGTCGGCCAAGAGACCGAAGCCGGGGATATTGGCGGTCCAGCCGAAGCCCGAGGGGTGAAACTGCTCCAGCGTGATCTTCAGCACGTCCCCCGGCTCGGCCCCGTCGATATAGACGGGACCGGTGACCGGGTTGATCTTGCTGAAATCAAGGGCGGGCACATCCGCCGTGGTGCTGTCACGGGTCAGTTGCCCGCCCGAGCTGTCAAGGCAATGGAAATGCACGCGGCTGCCCGGTGCCACGATCTGCGCGGGCGGGAACGAATGGTCCCAGCCGTGATGATGGTGGCCATGGATGGTGTAGTCGCAGGTCTTGCACATGGTCTCACTCGCCTGTCGCGGAATGGATGTAATCGTAGTTCACCGGGATATGCACCGGATCCACGAAGAGGCTGTCATCGCCCGCGATCCTGTCTGATACCAAGGTGAAGCGCTGCTCGTGGAACACCGGCACCCAGGGCGCATCCTCCATGATGTCGAGATAGATCGACCGCCAGGCCGCCTCGCGCTCCGCCGCCTTGGCCGGGTCGGCCATCGCATCGGCGGCACTGGCGCGGGCGTCGATCTCCTCGTTGCAATACCACGACCAGTTCCAGCCGCCGGGCACCGCCCCCGCGCAGCCCAGGATGGGGCCGTAGAAATTGGACGGGTCGGGGAAATCCGCGATCCAGGCCATGCCGCCCGACCAGATCATCGGGGCCTGATCCGGCTCTCCGCCCGCTGCGATCACGTTGGCCTGTGCGAGGCTGCGGATCTCTGCCCTGATGCCGATCTCGGACAGGTCCTGCTGGATTGCCTGCGCGATGCGCGGGTTGGGATCGACATTCATCACGAAAAGCTCGGTGGTGAACCCGTCGGCAAAGCCCGCCTCGGCCAAGAGGGCGCGCGCCGCCTCGGGATCGAAGGCGTAGCCCTCATAATCGTCGGCATAGCCCGGCATGGTGGGCGGCAGGGGCTGATTGGCAGGCACCGCGCGACCGTTGATCATCTGCACGATCCGCGCCTTGTTGATCGCCATGTTGACGGCGCGGCGCACACCCACATTGTCGAACGGGGCCATCCGCGTGTTGAGCGTGATGTAGCCGGTATGCAACTGCCCGCCCTCGACGACGTTCTCGGCCTGCGCCGGATCGTTCATCACCTGAAGGAACTGCGCGGGCGGAATGCCGTCGCCCGGCACATCCGCCTCGCCGCTTTGCAGGCGTAACAGCGCCACGGTGGGATCGAGCCCGATATCAAAGGTCAACCGGTCAAGCTTGGGCACGCCGGCGCGGTGATACTCCTTGAACCGCTCGAACACGAGTTGCTGGCCCGGTGTCCACTCGGTCAGGCGGAAGGCACCTGAGCCCACCGGCTCGCGACCGAAATCCTCGCCCGAGGCCTCGACGGCCTCGCGCGGCACGATCGAGGCGAAGTTGAGCGCCATGACATGGCTGAAGGTCGCATCGGGCCGCGACAGGGTGATGCGCACGGTCTTGTCGTCCAGAACCTCGACCCCGCTCAGCCCCTCGCCCTCGCCCGCGTTCCACGCATCGAACCCCGCGATCATCCCGAAGAACCCGGCACCGGGGCTGCGGGTCTTGGGGTTGGTGACCCGGTCGAGCGAATATTTCACGTCCCCGGCGGTGATCTCGCGCCCGTTGTGGAACTTGATCCCGTCCTTCAGCACGAAGGTATGCACCATGCCATCCCCGGCAATCTCATGGCTTGCCGCCAACTCGTTGCGCAGGGTCGTGGTGCCGGGCTCATAGCCCATCAACCCGTCAAAGAGCGATTTGATCATCGACCAGTTCTGCCAGTCATAGCCGATCGCGGGATCGAGCGTGGCCACGTCATCCTGATAGGTCACGATCATCTCGCCGCCCTGCGGGGCATCCTCGTTCACCTGCGCGAACGCGCCGCCCGCGACAAGCGCCAGCCCGGCGACACCGGCCATCAATGCGTTTTTCATCGGTCTTCTCTCCTCTGTCGGTTTCATTTGGTCTTGATGCGGGGATCGATCAGCGGGGCCACCAGATCGGCGAGCAGATTGCCAAGCACGATGGCCGTGGCCGAAACCATGGTGACGCCCATGATCACGGGAATGTCGACGCGCTGGATGGCCTGCCAGGCAAGCTGACCGATCCCGGGCCATCCGAACACGCTTTCGACAACGACAATGCCCGACATGAACAACCCGATGTCGATGCCGATCATGGCGATGATCGGCAGGATCGCATTGGGCATGACATGGCGGGCGACGATGCGCAGTTTCGACAGGCCCTTGGCGCGGGCCGTGCGCACGAAATCCTGTTCCAGAACGTCGATCATCGACGAGCGCATCATGCGGCTATACCAGCCCGCGCCGAGAAACCCGAGCGTGATCGACGGCAGCACCAGATGCGCGAAGGTGCCATAGCCACCGATGGGCAGCCAGCCAAGCTGCACGGCAAAGACATAGAGCAGCAGGATGCCGATCACGAATTGCGGCGCCGAAATCGACACGAAACTGAAGATCATCAGCGAATGGTCGGCAAGGCGGTTGCGGCGCAGCGCGGCGACAACGCCGATGCTCAGCCCGAGGATCAGCTCGGTGACAATCGCCGAGACCATCAGCAGAAGGCTTGCAGGCAGGCGCGCGGCGATCAGGTCCGCCACCTCGGCGCGTTGCAGATAGGACCGGCCCATGTCGCCCTGCGCGAGGTTGCCGAGATAGCGGGCATATTGCACGAAAAGCGGATCGTTCAGCCCCAGTTGGTCGCGGATATTGGCGACCGTCTCGGCGGTGGCCGAGCGGCCCGCGATCTGCCGCGCCGGATCGGCGGGGATCAGGTAGAGCAGCACGAAGGTCACCAGGGTGATTCCGAGCAGGATCAGCGCGCTTTCCATCAGACGCCGGATCAGATAGCCGCTCATCCGTGCCGCCCCTTCAATGTCGGGTCGAGCACATCGCGCAGCGCATCGCCCACGAGGTTGAAGGCGAGCGCCAGAAGCACGATCAGCAGACCGGGAATGAACACCAGCCAGGGCGCGGTCGAGAAATAGGTCTGGTTCTCGAAGATGATGTTGCCCCAGCTTGGCATCGGCGGCTGCACACCCACGCCGAGAAAGCTCAGCGTCGCCTCCAGCAGCACGGTTGTCGAGATCCCCAGCGTGCCGAAGACGATGATCGACGACAGCAGATGCGGCAGCAGGTGCTTGCCGAGGATACGCAGCGGCGACGCGCCGATGGCGCGTTGCACCTGAATGAATTCACGTTCGGCAAGGCTGCGGGTCTCGGTATAGATTACCCGGCTCATCTGCACCCAGTTGACCATGGCAATCACCAGCGCGACGATCATCAGGCTGGGCTGGAAGATCGCCGCCAGCACGATCGCCAGCAAGAGCGCCGGGAACGCCATCATCAGGTCGGTGAACCGCATCAGGATCGCCGCCGTCCAGCCGCCGAAATACCCCGCCGTAATGCCCACACCCGCGCCAAGGATCACCGCGATGCCGTTCGCCACCACCCCGATGATCAGCGATGTGCGCGTGCCGAGGATCAGGCGCGACGCCAGATCGCGGCCCAGAAGATCGGTGCCCAGAAGATACTCTCCCCCCGGCGGCAGCGGGCCGCCCATCAGGTCCAGCCCGTCAAAGCTCTGCTCGAACGGATCATGCGGCATGATCCACGGCGCGAATATCGCGCAAAGCACCATAACCACGATCACCGCCATGCCAAAAGCCGCGCGCGGGCGGCGCAGCAGCTCCGCCATGACACGCCCAAACCTTCCCGAAGCGCGCGGGCGCAGGGTCTGCACATCGCTCATCTGGCCCGCCCCCGGATCGTGCGCCGTTCGGCCAGCAGGCGGACCGCCGCCTCCTCCACGGTGATCCGGTCCACCATGGCCAGCGTGCGCAATTGCTTGAGGGCAAGCGCCTCGTCGCGCCCCTCTTCCATCAGCGCGAGGACGGCGCGGATCACGTCGAGGCGATGCTGGCTGCGGCGGGACATCTCCGCCTCGCGGGCACGGCGCGCCGCCTTTCGCGCGAAAACCGCGTGCGCCACCACCATCGCCGAGAAGAGATTGCCGAGGCCCCCGACCGGCAGGAACGCGTCCACCTCCTGCGCCAGCGCCCATGCGAGCCTGCCGGGGCTTTCCGATCCGATAAGCCCGATCAGCGGCATCGGTGCCTCGGCGCGCGGCCACGGAAGCATCGCGTCATCGGTCGTGTCGATGTCGAGGATCACCATGTCGGCGCGGCGCGCGATCCCTGCATCGGGCGCATCCTTGTGCAACAGCGCGCGCACACCAAGCCGGTCGCAGCGCGCCTCGATCCGCTGGCCGATTTCCGGCGAGCGGTGCAGGACAAGCGCGCTCTGCCCGGAGAAATTATGCACGGGCGCGTGGCTCACTTCACGACCCTCAGCCTTGAGTGTGCCTGCGCAGCGGCGGGCCGTCGCGGGGCCTGCCCTGTCATGTAGGGATCCGCGGCAACCGGCGCACCCGCGCATTGCACGACATCGAACTGTCCATTGCGCGCAATCGCCAGCCGGGGCGTCAGCATCGCGTGCCGCATCACCGGATCAATCGGCATCTGCCCCATGGCGGTTGCCACGGGCCGCTCCGCCGCCGCGCGGAACACCGCCGAGGGCGTGTCGCTGCCCGCCCGCTCCACGGCGGCGGAAATGATCTCGACCGCAGCAAATGAGGTTGCAAAGAAGGACGAGACACGCCCGTTCGGCGCGTGACGCCGCGCGCATTCGCGTAACCGAGCGTCGGCATTCGTCTCAAAGAAACTGCCCGCCGACAAGAGCCCGTCCGCCGCCGGTCCGATCTCGGCCAGATCGGCCTCGGTCTGGTTGAAGCTCACCACGCGGACCGGTTTTTGCCTGTCCTCGCAACGCGCCGCCAGTCCCTTAAGGAAGCTGGTATTGGATGGCCCGATCAGGCTGTCGATCACGCAATCAGCCCGTTGCTCGCGGATTTCGTCGAGAATATGCGCGGGCGGTTCCGCCCCGAGCGGGACATGGCGTTCGCCCACCACCTCGATCCCGCGCGCCGTCAGACACTCCCGCGCCAGCCGCAGCGTCTCCCAGCCCCAGACGTAATTCGAGCCGAGCAGGAACGCGCGTCGCAGGCCCTGCGCTGCGATCCAGTCGGTTACCGGAACGACATGATGGTTCGGCGATGCGCCAAGATATACGACGTGATCGTTGCTCTCGAACCCTTCATAGGGGCACGGATACCAGAGCAGCCCGCCATGCCGTTCCAGCAGCGGGATCATCTCCTTGCGGCTCCATGAGGTGATCGCCCCGACGATATGCCGAACCCCGCTTTCCAGCATTGTTCGGGTCATTCGTTCATAGGCGGCCAGATCGCCGCCGGGATCGGCGATCACCGGCACGATCGGCGCGGCACCGCGCCTTGCCAGCGTCTCCATCGCCCCGAGCGCCCCTGCCAGCGCGCTTTGCCCAAGCGCGCCGTAGCTGCCGGTGGTGGAAAAGACGAGACCCAGACGCAGCGTCACGATGGTATCCTTTCCATAAAAAAACCCCGTCCCTCTGGCTGAGGAAAGACGGGGCTCGATTGCCGTTGGCTTATGCAGCCGGTTTCATGGATCGTGCAGCATCTTCGCCGGTCTGTCCAGCATGCTGTCCTCAATCAACCGAACCCGTCACCGCACCTGACTGAAAATTAATCAAAACCAAGGCGAACATTCTGGAAGAGGCGTGAGCCGCCGCCGATATGTCGAGGCGGCCCTTACCGTTCGGTGCCGTTCGCAGGCCAGATGGCCAAGGTTCCCGCCGCGGGCGCTCATCATCCCGAGGACGGTCAGGCAGGGCGTCTCCAGACGGCGTTTGCCCGGATCGATCTCAGGGCGCGAAATACTCATGAGGGCGGCTATCGCAGGGTGGAGCATTGGTCGGAGTCATCCAGCAAACCCCAACCAGCCGCCCTCAGCCAGCCCTGTATCGTGCAGGGTGATCGTGACGATATCGCCAATACGAAACACATGAGCGTTCAGTTGGGTGCCCGCAACTTATGCGCCGCGTTCTGGACTTTTTTGAGGGTGGTTGCGAAAGGCCAAAAATTCCCATGAGTTTGGAGAGAGGCCCTCGCCAGACAAACTGTCGGGGATTGGCCGGAACGGACCTCCGCTACCACCATTCCCCCCGACGCGTCCCACACCGATCATACCCGCGCAACACGAGACGCCCGGAGTTATCCCCGCCGTCGCCTGCGCCCGCCCGTATCGCCGCCGGTGTTGAAGCCCACCTGTGGCAGGGTAACGATCCTGTTGAGTTCCGGGAAGGGGTCTGTCTTGTGCGGAATCGCGTTGGCGGCCACGAAATGCTCCTGGAATTTCGGCTCGATGGCGGTCTCCACCTTGGTGATCTCGCCGACCACGCGCTCGATCTCGCGCCGTGCTGCGACATTGCACAGCGCAATCCGCGCGCCCGTGCCAGCGGCGTTGCCCGCCGAAGTCACCTTGTCCAGCGGCACATCGGGGATCATGCCAAGCACCATCGCGTGCAGGGGCGAGATATGCGCGCCGAACGCGCCCGCCAGCACCACGCGATCCACCTTGTCCACACCGCGCTCGTCCATCAGCAGGCGCGCGCCCGCATAGAGCGCGGATTTCGCAAGCTGAATCGCGCGGATATCGCCCTGCGTGACGGTGATGCGCGGGCCGCCCTCGGTGGTGCCGTCATGGACCAGATAGGCATGGGTGCGCGCCTCGGGGATCATGCGCGCCGTGCCGGTGGCTTCGGCAGACCCCATCAGCCCGCTCTCGTCCAGAAGCCCCGCCAGCCGCAACTCCGCCACCGCCTCGATGATGCCAGAGCCGCAAATGCCGGTGATACCGCCCGCGCCCACCTCGTCGAAAAACCCCGGATCATCCGACCACTTGTCACAGCCGATCACGCGGAAACGCGGCTCTTTGGTCTCGGGGTCGATGCGGATCGCCTCGATGGCGCCGGGTGCCGCGCGCTGCCCCGAGGAGATTTGCGCGCCCTCAAACGCGGGGCCGGTCGGCGAGGAACAGGCCAGAACGCGGGTCTTGTCACCCAGCAGGATTTCCGCGTTGGTGCCGACATCGACGATGAGGGCGAGATCCTCGGATTTGCCCGGCTCCTCGCTGAGCGCCACGGCAGCACAATCGGCCCCCACATGGCCCGCGATGCAGGGCAGGATATAGACCTGCGCGCGCGGGTTGAGGGTGTTCAGGTCCAGCTCTTTCGCGCCAAGCGACAGGCTTTGTGACGTGGCGAGCGCAAACGGTGCCTGCCCCAGTTCCACCGGGTCGATGCCCAGCAAGAGATGGTGCATCACCGGGTTGCAGACAAAAACCACCTCGACGATGAGCGACGGCTCGATCCCCGCCTCGCGCGCGATCTCGCCTGCCAGCGTGTCGATGGCCTCGCGCACCGCCGCCGTCATCTCGCGATCGCCGCCGGGGTTCATCATGGCATAGCTCACCCGGCTCATCAGGTCTTCGCCAAAGCGGATTTGCGGGTTCATGATGCCCGCGCTGGTCGTGACCTCGCCGGTCACAAGGTCGGTCAGGTGCGCGGCGATGGTGGTGGAGCCAAGGTCGATGGCGAGGCCATAAAGCCCGCCCTCGTGCAGTCCCGGCCAGATGTCGAGCACCTGCGCCACGTCGCCCTCATGGCCGCGATGGAGCGCCACCGTCACCTCGAATTTTCCCTTGCGCAGGACAGGTTGCAGCTTGGACAGCAAGGACAGATCGGCGCGGATGCCCTCGATCCCCCATTCGCGGCTCAACGCGCGCGCGAGGCGTTCGAAATCGCCCGAGGGTTCGTGCATGTCCGGCTCGTCCACCTCGATGAAATAGAGCCGGGTGGCCGGGTCCATCTCGATCACCCGCGCCGAGGCGGCCTTGCGCACCACCTGCTTGTGAACCTGGCTCTCGGGCGGCACGTCGATCACCACGTCTCCCATCACCTTCGCCTGACAGCCCAGACGGCGGCCCGGTTTCAGCCCGCGCTTCTCGTCATAGCGCGCCTCGACCGCGTTCCATTCCGACAGGGCATCGGCCTGCACCGTCACGCCATGCTTGGAAAACTCGCCATAGCCGGGCGTGATCTGGCATTTGGAGCAGATGCCGCGCCCGCCGCAGACCGAATCGAGATCGACGCCTAATTGCCGCGCGGCGGTCAGAACCGGCGTGCCGATGGCAAAGCGGCCGCGCTTGCCCGAGGGGGTAAAGACAACGAGGGGATCGGTGGTCATGGGGGGCTTTTCCTTGCAGCACTCCGACGGAACATAAGCCATAGGCGCGCGCCCGACAGCCCGCAAGCGTCAGAAATCCGCCCAAGCGCGGCATGGCGGGATCAGAGCCAGGGAAGTTGCAACCCGAAAAGCCAGATTGCCAGCGGCACAGGGGCTGTGGCCAGCGCGATGGTCAGCATCGTCAGCGGGGTTCGGAACAGCCCCGACAGCCCTGAAATCAGCGCGATGCCGCCGCCGCCGCCGATGACCGAATTGCCGGGAATGTTGATGAGAACGGCAAGGTTGATATAGCGGTATTTCACGATCCAGCCGCAATATTTCTTGGGCAGAAGGGTATGGACAAAGGCCACGCGCCCCTTGGGCGGCAGCGCCTCGAACCGCGCCACAAGCTGCGCCGCGCCGGTCAGGTGCAGGTCCAGAAGCACCCGGCGCAGCCAGCCAAGCGGCACGGTGCAGCCCACCAAATAGGCCAGTGTCAGCCCCGTCGCTGTAGCAAGCCAGACCAAGGGCGCGATATCCGCCCCGCCCGCCGCCAGCACCGAAAGCCCGATCTCGACCCCCGGCACAAACGGGATGGCGATGAGCACGGCATAGATCACCAGCACCAGCGCCAAGAGGCCCGGCATGGCCCAGCCGTAATCGTTGCGGGTGATCCACGCTTCGGCCCATGTGAAGAGGAAATGAAGCGCCACCGCCATCGCCGCGATGAGCGCGAGCCGCCAAAGGGTGCGCAACACCCCCAGTTTGAGCGGCGGGGGCACGGGGAGAGTCGGTGGTGACATGGCGGCTTCATCCATGGCCCGAGTCTAGGCCCGGCCCGCCCCCCGCACAATGCGCGTCACACGTTGTTCACGTCCTTTTGCAACCAGTTAATGATCTCCTGACGGTCGCCATCGAGCGCGGGCGCGGGCGGGCGGGTTGCCGGGTCCTCCATCCCGCTCAGCTTGATCGGGTTGCCCGCCGCCACAAAGGCGGGCTGCCCATCCGGCCCCAGCACGTCCACCACCATGTTGCGCGCAAGGATCTGACGGTCATGCAGCGCCTCGGCCACGGTCTGAATGGGGCCGGTGGGCACGCCTGCGGCCTCCAGCCGCTCGATCCAGTGGGATTTCGGACGGTCAAGCGTGATCGCCTCGATCAGCCGCTTGAGGGTGCGCGCGTTCTCGCAGCGCGCCGCATTGGTGGCAAAGCGCGGATCGCGGGCAATCGGCAGACCGAGCACATCGCAGAGCCGCGCGAAAAGCGCATCGTTGCCTGCGGCGATGACAAAGAGGCCGTCGGCAGCATGAAATGTTTCAAACGGGGTGATCGAAGGGTGCCGCGCACCCGATGGCGCGGGCGGCGTGCCGGTCACAGTGGTGATCGCCACCGCATGTTCGAGAATCGCCAACTGGCTGTCGAGCATGGCCACATCCACCTTGCGCCCCAGCCCCGTCTTGTCGCGGTCCAGAAGCGCCGCCAGCACGCCCTGCACCAGATACATCCCCGCCACGATATCGCCGATCGAGGCGCCCACGCGCACCGGCTCGCGGTCCTTCTCGCCGGTGATCGACATGACGCCGCCGCGCGCCTGCACCACCATGTCATAGGCCGGGCGCAGTGCATCGGGGCCGGTATGGCCAAAGCCGCTGACCGCGCCATAGATCAGCGCCGGGTGGCGGGCATGCAGCGCCTCCCAGCCATAGCCCAGCTTTTCCATCACGCCGGGGCGGTAATTCTCCAGCACGATATCGGCGCGCGCCAGCAGCGCGTCGAATATCTCGCGGTCGGCCTCGGCCTTGAGGTCGAGCGCGATGGACTGCTTGCCGTGGTTGATCGCGGCGAAATAGGCGCTTTGTCCGTCCTTGAAGGGCGGAAAGGTGCGGGTATCGTCGCCGGTGCCGGGGCGTTCCACCTTGATCACCCGCGCGCCGAGATCGCGCAGCGTGAGCGACGCAAACGGCCCCGCAAGCACATGGGTCAGATCAAGAACAGTCAAGCCGTCAAGCGGTGCGGTCATGGGGGCCTCCTTCGGTGCTGTCAGGGCGCATCTTTACCAAGCCTGCGTGACAGGTCCCTGACAAGGATCAAACGGGCGGACACGCCACGAACGGTCGCGCTGTCCCGTCTTGTCTGCCCGAGGGGCACATTTGCCAACGAGGTCCGCACCGAACCCTGCCCGTCACACGATAAAGGGCGCGAACCGCCGGTTCACGCCCCCAATCCATCGCGCAAGCGAGGTCTCAGCCCTGACGGGCCTTGAACTTGCGTTGGGTCTTGTTGATCACGTAGACGCGGCCCTTGCGGCGCACGACGCGGCAATCGCGGTGCCGGTTCTTGAGCGAACGCAGCGAATTGCGAACCTTCATGGTCGTCTCCTGTCTGTCGCGGCGCGCTCCTGCGCCTTGGTGGTTGCGGGTGTTACGTGCCTGACACGTAACGGAAATTCATGGTGGGCGATACAAGGTTCGAACTTGTGACCCCTTCGATGTCAACGAAGTGCTCTACCACTGAGCTAATCGCCCCGGCTGGCCCCAGCCCCCCGTAACAAAGAGGGGCGCGGAGTTCCGCGCCTGTCCGGCGGTCTATAAAAGGAGTCGGTGAGGGGATCAAGGGCTTTCAGCACGATGATTTAGCTCTATTATGGCCATCAAGGAGCGCGCGCGATGCCGAAGGCTGCCTATTACCTGACCCATCCCGAACGGCGCACCACATCGGTGGTGTTCGCCTCGCCGCATAGCGGGCGGGAGTATCCGTGGTCCTTCCTGCGGCGCACGGCGCTCAATGAACACTCGGTCCGCTCGTCCGAGGATGCCTTTGTCGATCAATTGTTTGACAGCGCCCCGCGCGCGGGCGCACCGTTTCTCCGGGCTGGTGCGCCGCGCGCCTTCGTCGATCTCAACCGCAGCGCGGACGAACTTGACCCGGCCCTGATCGAAGGTGTCAGCCGTCAGGGCCACAATCCCCGCGTCGCCTCGGGTCTCGGGGTCATCCCGCGCGTGGTGGCCAATGGCAAGGCGATCTATTCCGGCAAGATCTCGCTTTCCGAGGCTCAGGCGCGCATCGACAGCTATTGGCGGCCCTATCACGAGGCGCTTCAGGGCCAGCTTGACCAGGCGCATCTCATGTTCGGGCAATCCATCCTGATCGACTGCCATTCCATGCCGCACGAGGCCATGGATGCGGTCTCGCGCCGGGGGTTGCGCCGCCCCGAAATCGTGCTCGGGGACCGTTTCGGTGCCTCGGCCGATGCCGCCATCGTGGATCGGATCGAGGCGGCCTTTACCCGCGCGGGCCTTCTGGTGACGCGCAATACCCCCTTTGCCGGGGCCTATATCACACAGGCCTACGGGCGGCCCGCTCGCGGGCGGCACGCCGTCCAGATCGAAATCGACCGCGCGCTCTACATGAACGAGCGCCTCATTCGCCCCAACGGCAATTTCGAAGCCTTCCGCCGCCTTCTGCGCGGCGTCATCCGCGAAATAGCCGAGATCGGCCGCGCCGAGACGATGCCTCTCGCCGCCGAATAGCGCGCCCGCCTTACGCCGTCAGCCCCTCCGGCTCTGCCAGCCCATTCGCGCGGCAGCAGGCGGTGACGGTGTTGGCCAAAAGGCAAGCAATCGTCATCGGCCCCACGCCGCCCGGAACCGGGGTGATCGCGCCCGCCACCTCGCTCACCGAGGCGAAATCCACATCGCCCACCAGCACATTCTTGCCGTCCCGCTCGATGCGGTTGATGCCCACGTCGATCACGGTAGCGCCCGGCTTGATCCAGTCCCCCGGCACCATCTCGGGGCGGCCCACGGCGGCGACCACGATATCGGCGCGCCGCACCACATCGGCCAGATCGCGGGTGCGTGAATGGGCGATCGTCACGGTGCAGCTATCGCCCAAGAGAAGCTGCGCCATCGGCTTGCCGACGATGTTCGAGCGCCCCAGCACCACCGCATCCAGCCCGCTGAGCGATCCCAGATGGTCGCGCAGCATCATCAGGCACCCGAGCGGGGTGCAGGGCACCATGCTCTTTTGCCCGGTGCCCAGAAGGCCCACGTTGGAGATGTGGAAGCCGTCCACATCCTTGGCAGGATCAATGGAGTTGATGACCAGATCGGAATCGAGATGACCGGGCAGCGGCAGTTGCACAAGGATACCGTGCACCTCAGGGTCATTGTTCAGCGTGTCGATCAGCGCCAGCAGATCGGCCTCGGATGTGTCTGCATCAAGCCGGTGCTCATAGGAATTCATCCCCGCCTCGGCCGTCTGCTTGCCCTTGGAGCGCACATAGACCTGGCTCGCCGGGTCCTCGCCCACCAGCACCACGGCCAGCCCCGGCGTGATGCCATGCGCCGCTTTCAGGCGCGTGACGTGATCCGCCACCTTGCCCCGGATGGTGGCGGCGAAGGCCTTGCCGTCGATGATGTCTGCGCTCATGTCTTTCCCTTCCCTGTCGTCAGAGGCCGGGGTTTACCCCGGCCCCTGCTCTCAGAACAACCCTTCGATCTGGCCCGCATCGTTGAGGCGGATCGATTCCGCCGCAGGCTTCGAGGGCAGGCCCGGCATGGTCATGATCTCGCCGCACACGACCACGACGAAGCCCGCCCCGGCCGAAAGCCGCACTTCGCGCACCGGCACCGAATGGCCGGTGGGCGCGCCGCGCACGCTCGGATCGGTGGTAAAGCTGTATTGCGTCTTGGCCATGCAGACCGGCAGGTTGCCATAGCCCTGCGCCTCCCACTCGCGAAGCTGGTTGCGGATTTTCTGATCCGCCAGCACCTCGTCAGCCCGGTAGATGCGCTTGGCCACGGTCTCGATCTTTTCGAAAAGCGGCATCTCGTCGGGGTAGAGCGGGGCGAAGTCGGTCGTGCCTGCCTCGGCCAGCTCGACCACCTTGCGCGCCAGCGGCTCCGAGCCTTCCGAGCCAAGCTCCCAATGCCGCGACAGCACCGCCTCGGCCCCGTGGCCGGCGACATAGTCCCTGACCGCCTGAATCTCGGCCTCGGTATCGGTGACGAAATGGTTGATCGCCACCACCACCGGCACGCCGAAGCTCTTGACGTTCTCGATGTGGCGGCCAAGGTTGGGACAACCCGCCTTGACGGCCTCGACATTCTCCGCGCCCAGATCGGCCTTGGCCACGCCGCCATTCATCTTCATCGCGCGCACCGTGGCCACGATCACCACGCAATCGGGCGCAAGCCCCGCCTTGCGGCACTTGATGTTCATGAACTTCTCGGCCCCGAGATCGGCGCCAAAGCCGGCTTCGGTCACCACGTAATCGCTGATCTTGAGCGCCGTGGTCGTGGCGATGACCGAGTTGCAGCCATGGGCGATATTGGCAAACGGGCCGCCATGGACAAAGGCGGGGTTGTTTTCCAGCGTCTGCACAAGGTTGGGCTGCATCGCGTCCTTGAGGAGCACCGTCATCGCGCCCTCGGCCTGGATGTCGCGGCAGAAGACCGGCGTCTTGTCGCGCCGGTAGGCGACGATCATCGACCCCAGCCGCTCTTCGAGATCCTTGAGGTTCTTCGAGAGACACAGGATCGCCATGACCTCGGAGGCCACGGTGATGTCGAACCCGTCCTCGCGCGCGAAACCGTTCGAGACCCCGCCGAGCGAGGAGGTGATCTGCCGCAAAGAGCGGTCGTTCATGTCCACCACGCGCCGCCAAACGACGCGACGGGTGTCGATATCGAGCGTATTGCCCCAGTAGATATGGTTGTCGATCATGGCGCTGAGCAGGCTGTGCGCGCTGGTGATGGCGTGGAAATCGCCGGTGAAATGGAGGTTCATGTCCTCCATCGGCACGACCTGCGCATAGCCGCCCCCGGCAGCGCCGCCCTTCATCCCGAAATTGGGGCCCAAGGATGCCTCGCGGATACACACCGTCGCGCGCTTGCCGATCCGGTTCAGCCCGTCGCCCAGCCCCACGGTGGTCGTGGTCTTGCCCTCGCCCGCGGGCGTCGGGTTGATCGCGGTGACAAGCACCAGTTTGCCGCTCTTGTTGGCCTGCACCGAGGCGATGAAGTCCTGGCTGACCTTGGCCTTGTCATGTCCGTAGGGAAGCAGGTGCTCGGAGGGGATGCCAAGCTTGGCACCGATCTCCTGAATGGGCTTCTTGGTGGCTTCGCGCGCGATTTCGATGTCGGATTTGTAGCTCATGTCGGTCCCTGTTCTGGCCGCGGCTGCGGGGGTGTCACCCTTTCGCCTATAGCGGCTTTGTCCCGCGCGCTGCGCCGCGTTTCCGACATATCCCGCGCCGGTTGCGGCGGGATGACGCACGCCCCCGGCCGCTCTCAGCCCCGCGCGCGGGCCAGTTCCGACCAGACCGGTTGATCGGGGATATGCAACCGCAGCACATCGCCAAGCGCGATGCGCCCTTCGCGTTCCACCCAGGCCGTGACGCCGCGCCGCCCTTCGGCTGCGCGCTTGAAGAGCTTGCCCCGCCCCGGCCTGTGTCCCTCGATCACTTTCGCGGGCAACTGACAGGGCCGGTTCTCCATGTCGATCACCAGCGTTGCGCCGGACGGGGCCTGAAGCCGCGAGGAGGGCGGCACATGGCTGAAATCGGGAATGCCCTCGATCACCAGCGACGCCCCGAGCCAGGCCGGATAGAGCGCATCGACCCCCATTTCCCCGGCGATCATCGCAAGTTCCTCGGCCGAAAGAACCGACAATTGCCGCACATTGGCGATCTCCGTGCCGATCTTGTGCTGCTCTCTCACCCGACTGCAAGAGGGGCGCGTCACGCCGCCATGCGCCTCGCCAGCGATCCCGGCAAATGTCAGTTCGGCCTCCGCCAGCGCCTCGGCTTCCAGCCGCGCAGCGCGGTCCGTGACCCGGCCCAGCCAGACCACCCGCGCCGTGAACTCCGTCGGTGTCAGCGCCTGCATCCCGGCCCCCGTTTCATCGTTCCTGAAATACTCATATCCGGCATCGCCACCCGCTCAGACGGTGAGGGTAAAGAACATCCGCCGGAACGGGAACAGCACCGTTCCGTCTGCTCGCACCGGATAGGCGGTGTGCATCACCTCCTCGTAGCGGCGGATCAGATCGGCGCGCTCGGCCTCGTCCAGCGCGGCCAGAACCGGCCGTGCGTAGGTGCTCTCGGTAAAGCGGCGCACCGGATGGCTGCCCGGCTCGGCGGTCAGGCGCTGGTAATAGTCGGTCTCCCAGAGGCGGAACTGTCCCAGCGGGGCCAGCAACTCCTCGTATTTCACCGGGGCCATGACACCGGGCGTGCCCATCTTCTCTGCACGGCCCGGATACAGCTCTTCGGCCAGCGACAGCCACACCCGGTGCGAGGGGGCCTTGTTCTGATGCGGCATCTGCACCGCCAGCGTGCCACCCTTGCCCAGCATCCGCGCGAGCCGCGGCATCAGCACCTCGTGCCCGCCAACCCAATGCAGCGCGGCGTTGGAATAGATCAGCCCCGGGGCGCGATGCGGGTGCCAGTCGGCGATGTCAGCCTGTTGCAGCGCGTCATAGCCCGCCGCCCGTGCCTTCTCCAGCATGGCGGGGCTGGCATCCACGCCGGTGACGTTGCGCCCGCCTGCCCGCGCGCGCAGCGCCTCGGCCATCGCGCCATTGCCGCAGCCGAGATCGACCACGTCCCCCGCCCCCATCTGCCCGACCGCGTTCAGAAGGTCGAGCGCCGGGCGCAGACGCTGGTCACGAAAGCGCGCATAGGCTTTGGGGTTCCAGTCGGATTTTGCGGATGCCGGACTCACGTCGAGGGCTCAGGCTCCAGCCCGCCGTCGCCTGCACCGCGCGAGGATTTGGGCTTGGTCTTCGGGATCGCGGCAAGCGAGGGTTTGACCACCTCGGGGGTGCCACCGTCATCGTCATCCGCCATGGGTGGGTCGCCACGCATCACGCGCTTGATTTCCTCGCCGGTCAGCGTCTCGTATTCCAGGAGGCCCTGTGCCAGACGTTCCCATTCCTCTTGCCGCTCCTCGAGGATGGCACGGGCGTTCTGATAGGCCTCGTCGATGAGGCGGCGCACCTCGTCCTCGATCAACTCCTTGGTATGGGCCGAGATCGAGAAGCCACCTGCGCCGTTGCCCATGTACCCTTCATGCGCCTGCTGGTAATCGACATTGCCGACCTTGTCGGACATGCCCCAACGCATCACCATCGCGCGCGCCAGCCCGCTGGCCTGCTGGATGTCGCCCGCAGGCCCGTTCGAGACGTTCTCCTCGCCGTATTTCATCACCTCGGCGGCCTTGCCGGCCATGGTCATGGTCAGCTTTTCCTCGCACTCCGCCTTGTGCCAGTTGAGCCGGTCAATCTCGGGCAGGCTCACGACCATGCCAAGCGCGCCGCCGCGCGGAATGATCGTGGCCTTGTAGACCGGATCGCATTTCGGCAGGGCAAGACCGACCACCGCATGACCGGCCTCGTGATAGGCGGTCTTTTCCTTCTGGTCGTCGGTCAGCACCATCGAGCGGCGCTCGGCCCCCATCATCACCTTGTCCTTGGCGTTCTCGAAATCGACCATCGTGACGAAACGCCGCCCGATCCGTGCGGCCATGAGCGCCGCCTCGTTGACAAGGTTCGCCAGATCCGCGCCCGAGAAGCCCGGCGTGCCGCGCGCGATGAGGCGCAGGTCCACATCAGGACCAAGCGGCGTCTTGCGCGCGTGCACACCAAGGATCTTCTCGCGCCCCTTGATGTCGGGATTGGGCACCGTCACCTGCCGGTCAAAGCGACCGGGGCGCAACAGCGCCGGGTCGAGCACATCCTTGCGGTTGGTGGCGGCGATGATGATCACGCCCTCATTGGCCTCGAACCCGTCCATTTCCACCAGAAGCTGGTTCAGCGTCTGCTCGCGCTCGTCATTGCCCCCGCCATAGCCGGCACCCCGGTGGCGACCGACGGCGTCGATTTCGTCGATGAAGACAATGCAGGGCGCGTTCTTCTTGGCCTGCTCGAACATGTCGCGCACGCGCGAGGCACCCACGCCCACGAACATCTCGACGAAATCCGAGCCGGAAATGGTGAAGAAGGGCACGCCCGCCTCACCCGCGATGGCACGCGCCAGAAGCGTCTTACCGGTGCCCGGAGGGCCCACCAGAAGCGCCCCCTTGGGGATCTTGCCGCCCAGACGCGAAAATTTCTGCGGGTTGCGCAGGAATTCGACGATTTCCTCAAGCTCTTCCTTGGCCTCGTCGATCCCGGCCACATCGTCGAATGTCACGCGGCCATGCTTTTCGGTCAGCATCTTGGCCTTGGATTTGCCAAACCCCATGGCCCCGCCTTTGCCGCCGCCCTGCATCCGGTTCATGAAATAGATCCAGACGCCGATCAGCAAAAGGAAGGGCAGGAGAGACAGAAGGAAGGACTGGAAGCCCGATTGCTGCTGGCTCTCGGCCTTTACGGGAATGCCCCGCTCGATCAGGCGCTGCGTGATCTCGGCATCCTCGGGGCGGATGGTGCTGTAATCGTTGCCGTCATTGCCGCGATAGCGCACCGTTTCGCCATCGAGCGTGACCTGGCTTACCGCACCGCTGTCCACGGCGGCAACGAATTCGGAATAGGGCACTGACCGGCTCTGCAGCGTGTTGCCCGATCCGCTGAACAGGTTGAAAAGGGCCATGATCAGCAGGAACAGGATCAGCCAGAAGGCGATGTTGCGCGCGTTGCCCAAGAGAAATCTCCCAATTGTCGGTCTGAATGCCCATAGCATGAGGGCTTGACTAGTTAAATAGACATCCCTCGACCGGGTTCAATGAGAGATTACGCTGTCGAGATAGGCCGCGAGCGGACGGACAAGCGAAAGCTGCCAGCCATTTGCCCAACCATGGAGCGGCGCGGCGATGAGCGTATCCCCCCGCCAGAGGCCCGGCGCGGCCAGCGCGCTTGCATGCGGCAAGCCGCCCGCGCGCCAGTCGGGGCAGGCGGCAAGGCCCTCGGGGCCGAGTGCGGCAATCTCTGCCGCACCGTCGCCCGTGGCGCGCCAGCGCCCGTCCCAGACCTCGGTTGCCGGGGCGCGACATCCGGCCACGGCGCTCAATTCCCGGCCCAGGCGGAGATGCGCCCTGTCCGCGCTGAGCACGCACCCTTGCAGGGTCATCCTTTGCCCTGCGCGCGCGGCGCGCAGCAAATCCGTCATCGCCGTGCCGCGCGGCGGGTAGCCGTCACCGGTGCTCCAGCGCAACCCCGCCAGCAACAGCCGACGCGCGGTCTCGTCGGGCAGGGAGCCGAACCCGTCCCGCGCCAGCAGCAGATCGCCCGCCTGCACCGTGGCGAGCGCCCCTGCGGCCTGCCCTGCATGATGAGCCAGCGCCGCGCGCGCCTCGGCCAGACGCTCGGCCGTCCCCGCCAGCGTGTCCGCGCTCAGGTCCAGCGTGGTCAACGTGGCCAACACCGCCCGTGCGCGCGTCCGCTCGTAATCCGGGTCGGCATTGGTCGGGTCGTCGATCCACGCCACGCCACGCGCGCGCAGGTGCTCTCTGAGATGCTCGCGCCCGAGCGCGAGCATGGGCCGGTGAAAGGTCACGCCGTCCGCCTGCCACCGGGCCCGCATCGCCGAAAGCCCGTCAAGGCCCGATCCCCGCGCCAGGCGCATCAGGAAGGTTTCGGCCAGGTCGTCGCGGGTGTGCCCGATCGCCACATCCGCGATGCCGTGGACCCGCGCCCAATCGGCCAGCAAGCGGTAGCGCGCGCGCCGCGCCCGGTCGGGCAGGTTGCCGCCCGCCTCCTGGTCGGTCCAGTGCAGCGTGTCATGCGCCACGCCCAGCCCCGCGCAAAGGCGCGCCACCCCGGCGGCCTCCGCAGCGGCCTCCGCGCGCAAGCGGTGATCCACTGTCGCCACCCGGAGCAAGGGTCCCCCCGTGCCGCGCCAGTCATTCAGAAGGTGCAGCAGTGCCAGCGAATCGCTGCCGCCAGAGACGGCAACGCCCAGAACGCGCGGCGGGGCAGGGGCGAAGTGATCCGCCACTGCCCCGCGCGCGCGTCCGGTATCGCTCACGAACAGCCGAGCCGGGCCATTTCCGCCTGTGCCTCGGCCACCGCCGCAGCCCCGGGATAGCGCGGCGCGACTTGGCCCAGCGTGACGCAGGCCTCGTCGGTCTGGCCCAGCACGCCAAGCGCGCGACCCAGGTTATAAAGCGCGCCCGCCGCCTCCGGCCCGTCGGGGGCAGCACTGAACGTGTCGAGATAGGCGCGCGCGGCGGCGCTCTGCTGGCCCGAAGCCTCAAGCGCGCGCCCGCGCAAGAGCCCCGCCTGACCGCTCAGCGGGCTGCCGGGATAAGTGACAAGAAAGGCCCCAAGCTGCTCGGCCGCGCCCGCGTGATCGCCCGCGTCAAAGGCGGCTTGCGCGCGCTCGAAATCGTCGCGCTCGCCCACGGCAAGCTGCGGGCCGCCGGGGACAGGCGCGGGCGTGGGCGCGGGTATCGCTGCCCCGCCGCCCGCCTGCGGGATCACGCCGCCCAGCGTGCTGCCCGGCTCCAGCGTGCCGATATCGCAGCCCGGCTCCAATTCGCAGAGCCGAAACTCCAGATCGCCCACCCGGTTGGTGCCGTCGCTCACCACGCGGTCGATGCGAAACTCCAACTGCTCGGTTTTCGACGTGAGCCGCTGCACCTCGGATTCGATCGCGTTCAAGCGGTCAAGCGGCGAGCCGCCGCCCGAAAGCTGCCCCGCGCCGCCTGTCGTGCTCAGCTCGCGCTTGAGCTTTTGCAACTCGACGAAGAGCACGGCCAGTTCCTGCCGGATATCGGCGAGGGTCTCGGTGGCCTGCGCGGCGGCCCCGTGCGGGGCGACGAGCATCAGCGCGAGAAGCGGTCCCAGAAACGCGCGCATCATCGCCCCTTAACTGCCCAGGCCGGCGGCCAGAACCGTGACCGCACGGCGGTTCTTGGCATAGCAGGACTCGTCGCTGCAAATCTCGATGGGGCGCTCCTTGCCAAAGCTCACCACCCGGAGGCGGTTGCCCGCCACGCCCCGGCTGACAAGGTATTCCTGCACCGCGTTGGCGCGCCGCGCGCCAAGCGCGAGGTTGTATTCACGTGTGCCCTGTTCGTCGGCATGGCCCTCGATCACGGCGGTGAAATCGCGGTTGGTCATCAGCCACTGCGCCTGTCCGTCAAGCGTCGCCTGCGCCTCTCGCGACAGCGTGGACTGATCCACCGCGAAGAGCACCCGGTCGCCGATCGCTTGCTGGAAATAGGCGGGCGAGGTCGGGTCAGAGGCCGATCCGGCCAGCCCCGCGCCCGCGCCATTATTGAGATCGACCGTGTTCTGATCCGCGAACCGGTCGGGATTGGTGCAGCCCGCAAGCGCGAGCCCCGCCACCAGGATGATTGTCTTGCTCAGATAGGTCATGTCAGCCCCGTTTCTCTTGATTGGGTGTGTTCTAGCACAGGGCGCGCGCCCTGTCAGTCCTGCTCGAGTCTGCCTCAGTTCTGCAACGGCCCCCAGGACGGATCGCTCGCGCCGCCCTGTGTGGTCACCTGGCGCAGGTTGCGCCCGGTGATGTCCACCGAATACAGCCGCGCCTCGCCCTGCGCACCCTGCGTCTCGCGGGTGAACATGATCACGCGGCCGTTCGGGGCCCAGGTCGGCCCCTCGTCGAGAAACGACGCGGTCAGAAGCCGTTCCTCGCTGCCATCGAGGCGCATCACGCCGATATGGAACCGGCCTTTGGATTGCTTGGTAAAGGCGACAAGATCGCCGCGCGGCGACCAGACCGGCGTCCCATAGCGGCCCTCGCCGAAACTGATCCGCCGGGCCTCGCCCCCGCTTGCACTCATGATATAGAGCTGCGGCGTGCCCGAACGGTCGCTCTCAAACACGATCTGGCGGCCATCCGGGCTATAGCTCGGGGCGGTCTCGATCGAGGGCGCGGTGGTCAGCCGCGTGCTTGCGCCCGAACCGATATCCATGGAGTAAAGATCGGTATTGCCGCCCTGCGTCAGGGAATAGAGAACGGTGCGCCCGTCCGGCGCAAAGCGCGGCGCAAAGGCCATCGTCCCCTCCAGCGTCGGCAGCGCCCGCCGACCCACGCTTGCCACGTCGAGCACATAGATGCGCGGGAATCCCGTCTCGTAACTGGTATAGAGCACCCGGTCGCCCGTGGGCGAGAAGCGTGGCGCCAGCACGAGCGACGCGGCATCGGTCAGGAACTGCAGGTTCGCGCCGTCGTAATCCATGATCGCCAGCCGCTTGGCGCGCTGGTTCTTGGGACCGCTTTCCGAGACAAAGACCACGCGGCTGTCGAAATAGCCGCCTTCGCCGGTGATGCGCGCATAGACCTGATCGGCCACCTTGTGCGCGATGCGCCGCCAGCCGTCGCGCTGGCCGACAAGTTGCTGACCCTGCCCCAGTTCCTGCCCCGCGAACACGTCGTAGATGCGGAACCGCACCACCACGCGCCCCGCCCCGTCCACATTGACCGCGCCCGTGACCATCACCTGCGCGTTGATCGCCCGCCAGTCGGCGAATTGCACCGGGCTCTCGAAGCTGGTGATCCGGCTGATATGGGCATCGGCGGGGATCTCGCGGAAGAGGCCGGTGCCGGTCAGGTCGGCGGCAATCACGCGGGCGATGTTGCGGGCAAATTCCTGCGCGGCAGGCGTGTCGGCCACGAAGTCGGGCACGGCCACGGGCATCGGCTCGATCACGCCTTCGGTGATCTCGAGCCGCAGCGGCCCGCCTTGCTGGGCCATGGCGGGAAGACCCCAGAGCGTCAGGGCGGCAATCAGGGTCAGGAGTGAGCGCATCATTTGATCCTCATTCTCTCCGGGTTGAATGTCATTTCTATATCACGCCATTGCCCGAATTTCTCGGGCGGCAGGTCAAAGCCGTCATTGCCGCAACGGATGATCGCGCGGCGCGCGGCCTCATAGGCCTGTCTTGCAGCCTCGGCGGAGCCGCCGGAATGGCTCAGCATGCGGATACTCGACGTGTCGGGTTTCGAGGTCTCGAACATCCGCACGGTGACGACCACGGTGGTGGCGAGCGCCTCGGAACTGAGGCTGCCCACGTTCCAGCAGCGTTGCACGGCCACCCGCAGCGCGTCCTTTTCGCCGGCGGTGAGCGGCGGGCCTGCGGGGCGCTCGGGCGTCGGCGTTCCCTGTCCCAGGGCGGCGGCCAGCGCATCGCTGACGGCACCGCGGTCGGTGGCGGGCGGCGCTTGCGTCTCCTGAGGAGTCTCGGGCCGCGCGGCGGTCTCGGTCGGGGCGGCCTCGGTCGGGGCGGCCTCGGGAGCGGGCGCAGGGCGCGGGGCGGGCCGCGCGCGCGGGCGTGGCGATGCGGTCGGGGCCGGATCACGCGGGCGCTCGGCCTCGGTCACGATCTCGGTCGCGGCCTCCTCGGGCGCGGTCGCCTCCTGCGGGGCTTCTTCCACCACGGCACCGGCATCGGGGGCGACCTCGGGGCGCGCCACATCATCGACCCGCACATCCGGCTCGGACGGGGCCACCGGCTCGGGTGCCACGCGCGGTGCGGGGCGCGGTTGCGGGCGCGGCGAGACCTGCGGCACCAGCGCCGCCACATCCTCGGCGGGCGGCGCGACCTCGGGCGCGGTATCGGTCACCTCCGCTGGGGCGGGCACGGGTTCGGGCGGCGTCGGGACCGGATCGGGTGGCGGCGCGGCATTGGCCGCAGGCTGGCTTTGCGCGGGTGCGCTGTCGGCCCCGGAGGCAAGCGCGGGCGCATTTTCCCCCGGCGCGGGCGGCTCGGGGGTGTTGACGTTGGCAACCGCCTCGGGCGCGCTCGACGCGGCCAGAATCGCGGCATAATCCTCAGAGGAAATGGCCATCGCCTCCACCACCTCGAAAGGCGGCGGATCGGAGCGGAACGCACCCCCGAAGAGGGCCCATCCGATCACTGCCAGATGGCCCGCCCCCGATATGATCTGCCCGGTGTTCACGCCGTCCGCGCCCCTAGCCGCCCCGACCGTCAAGCGCCGGACCGCCCGTTTCCGTGACCAGGCCGATATTGGCAAAGCCACCGCGATTGAGCGCACCCATCACCTCCATCACCACGCTGTAGGGCGCGGCCCCGTCGGCGCGCAGGAATACGCGCGTGCCCTCGCGCTCGGCGGCGATGGCACGCAGCCGCGCCACAAGCTCCTCGCGCGGCACGTCCGTGGTCTGGATTGCCACCCGCCCGTCTGCACTTACCGTGACCGAAAGCGGCTCTTCCTGTTCTCCCGGCAGGGCGCTGGCGGCGGTTTTCGGCAGTTCCACCGGCACGCCCACCACCAGAAGGGGGGCCGCCACCATGAAAATGATCAGGAGAACCAGCATCACATCGACAAACGGCGTGACGTTGATTTCGGACATGGGCCGCGACCGGCCTTGCCCCCGTCTGCGCCGCCCGCCGCCGCCCGATTTCTGGATGACACCCGCGCCCATGGCCTAGCCGTCCAACTGGCGGCTGAGGATGGTGGCGAACTCATCGGCAAAGGCCTCGTAGCCCGCCACGAGCCGGTCGCTGTCGGCGCTCAGCTTGTTGTAGAAGATCACCGCCGGAATCGCCGCCAGAAGGCCAAGCGCTGTGGCCAGAAGCGCCTCGGCGATGCCGGGGGCCACCACCACAAGGCTGGTATTCTGCTGCGCCGCGATCTCGACAAAGGCGTGCATGATGCCCCAGACCGTGCCGAAAAGCCCGATGAAGGGCGCGGTGGAGCCCACGGTCGCCAATACCTGCAACCCGCTTTGCAGCGCGTCCGCCTCCTTGGCGATGGCCACATCCATCGAGCGGTCGATCCGCGCCGTGGCACCGGCGATCAACTCTCCGTCATTTCGATGGCTGCGCCGCCACTCGGTCATTCCGGCCGCGAAAATCCGCTCGGACTGTCCGGCCGGTTCCGGCCCGATCTCGTCGTAGAGCCCGTCCAAAGGCTCTCCCGACCAGAATCGGCGGTCGAATATCTCGGCTTCGGTGCGCCCGCGGCGATAGGTGATGAGTTTCTGGATGATGATCGACCAGGACCAGAACGAGGCCAGCACCAGAATCAACATTACCAGTTTCACGATAAGCGTGGCGCGCGCGAAGAGCGCCCACATGGAGAAATCCATCTCCTGCGCCAATGCCAGGGTTTCTGCTTCCATTTGCCTGCCTTCAAGCCTCTCATGGCCGTTTTCCGACCTTATCAAAGGTCAAATTAGCCGATTTCCAGAGGGAAAGCCATGAGGATCGGCGCACGGGCCGCAGAATGGCAAAGATAGCGTCTGAGGGAGGCGGATATTCGCCTGCGGGTCCACGCGAGGCAGCGCTTTTCCCGATTTGCAACGACGGCGTTGCAGCGACGACGCGCCGCGCGCCCGACTTTCGTCACAATTTGAGCCTTGGGTAAGAAGGCGATCAAAAGCGCACATCAGCAACCATGACGTGAGTCTATCATTTTGACATGAAATATCGGGAGACACGCCCAATGAGTATCCAGTTCTTTACCCCGCGAGGACCGGATAACGAGTTCCTTAGATTACCCGGTTCCCTGCGCCAAACCGTGCGGTGGTTGCCGCAGATCGGCGATACATTCCCCGATTTCTCCGTCACCACGACACAAGGTCCGCTCCGCTTCTGGGAATGGGCCGAGGGCAGTTGGGTGCATCTCTTCAGCCATCCCGCGGCCTTGACCCCGGTCTGCACCACGGAAATGGCCTCCCTCGCCGATTGCAGAGGGGAATGCCGGGCGCTCGATCTGAAGAATCTGGCGCTTTCGGGGTCCAGCATCGACGAGCAACATGCCTGGCATGACGACATCCGGCGGCTCTTCGGCCTGACGGTGGATTTTCCGTGCGCTACCGATCCGGGGAACCGGCTGTCGCGGCTCTTTGGCATGATGCACGCCCGGGAATCGGGCGAGTGGCCGATCCGCAAGAGCTTTCTCATCGACCCTGCGCTGCACATCCGGCTGATCTTTGAGTATCCGATCTTCATCGGCCGCAATATCGAGGAGGTGCTGCGCACGACCCGCGCGCTGCAACTGCATGACGCGACCCGCGTGGCGACGCCTGCCGACTGGGATCAGGGCGATCTCGTCATCATCCCCGACACGCGCCCGGAAAGCGAGGTCATCCGGCAATTCGGTGCGCAGTCGCAGACCCTGACCCCGTATCTGCGGGTGGTCGAAAACAAAAGCGGGCGCTCAGGGCCGCAGCACTGAGGGAAGCCGCACCGGCGCGCCGTTTGGCCCGACGCAGACAACCGTGACCATGCCGCGGAAAAGCGCGGTGGTCCCGCGCATCACAACCTGTTCCATCACCAGACGCGCCGCGCTGACCGAGGCGGTTTCGGTCACCACCTCGAGCGCATCGTCGAAATGCGCGGGAGCCATGTAATCCGCCTCCACCCGGCGCACGACGAAAACCGTGCCGCCCGCGCGCATCGCGTTCTGGTCCATCCCCAGATCGCGGACCCAGGCGCTTCGGGCGCGCTCGATGTATTTCAGGAAATTGGCGTGATAGACGATACCGCCCATGTCGGTATCCTCGTAATAGACGCGAACGGGGAAACGATGGGTCATGGCGCACCTCTCTCGGGAAGCAAGACCGAAACTAGACCGTCACGAAGGGACTGCCAAGGCGGTGCCCGACGGTGTAGACTGAACGCGTCATGCCAAGCCTCTGCCGCGATTGCCTTCACCCGTTCGAGCGCGCGCCGCGCTGCCCCGCCTGCGGCAGCCCGCGCATCGTCGCGCATCCCGAACTTTGGAACCTCTCCATCGCGCATATGGATTGCGACGCGTTCTATGCCAGCGTCGAGAAGCGCGACAATCCGGCGCTTGCCACGCGCCCGGTGATCATCGGCGGCGGGCGGCGCGGCGTGGTCTCGACCGCGTGCTATATCGCGCGTATCCGGGGCGTGCGCTCGGCCATGCCGATGTTTCAGGCGCTGCGGCTCTGCCCCGAGGCCGAGGTGATCCGTCCGCGCATGGCCGTCTATGCCGAAGCCTCCCGCGCCATCCGCGCGATGATGCTGGATCTCACCCCTGCCGTGGAACCGCTCTCGCTCGACGAGGCGTTCCTTGACCTCTCGGGCACGGCGCGGCTCCACGGCGCGCCACCTGCGGTGATGCTGGCAGGTCTGGTGCGGCGGATGCGGTCAGAGCTTGGCCTCACCGGCTCCATCGGTCTCAGCCACAACAAGTTTCTCGCCAAGATCGCCTCGGATCTCGACAAGCCGCACGGGTTTTCCGTCATCGGGCAGGCCGAGACCGCCGATTTCCTGCGCGACCGTCCGGTGAGCCTGATCTGGGGCGTCGGCCAATCGACGCTGGCGGCACTCCATGGCGCGGGCATCCGCAGCTTTGCCGATCTGCTGCGCTGGGACCGCATGGATCTCGTGGCGCGCTTCAGCGCGATGGGTGAGCGGCTCTGGCACCTTGCACGCGGGCAGGATTACCGTCGGGTCTCAGCCGATGCGCCGGTCAAGTCGATCTCCAACGAGACCACCTTTGCCGAGGATATTTCCGACGCGGATCTGCTCGACGGGCACCTGTGGCGGCTCTCGGAAAAGGTGGCAGACCGCGCCAAGGCGCGCGGCCTTGCCGGCCGCGTGATCACGCTCAAGCTCAAACGCGCGGATCACGGGCTGCTTACCCGCCGTCAGTCGCTGCGCGAGCCGACGCAGCTGGCCGATACGCTCTACCGCTCGGCCCGCGCCCTGATGGACCAGACCCCTCGGGGCGTGGCGTGGCGGCTCCTCGGGGTCGGGCTATCGGACCTCCTGCCAGAGGCCGGGGCCGACCGCGCGGGCGACCTGCTTGATCCCGACGCGCCCCGCCGCGCCGAGGCCGAGCGCGCGACCGACCGCATCCGCGCCCGCTTTGGGCCGGATGCGATCCTCAAGGGCCGCGCCCTGCGCTAGAGCATGATGCTCAAAAGTGGGAACCGGTTTTGAGCTTCTCGAACATGCGAAATCAATAAGTTAGAGCGCGTCGCGTGAATGCGAATGAACGCGACACGCTCTAAGCGCCCGGTAATCGCGTATCGGGGCTTGCGCCCGCGCCCGCGCTGCGCTTCCTTGGTGGCGCTCCAACCCATGAGGCCCGCGCGCATGTCTCCTTCCCGCACCGTCATCGTCATCGGGGCCGGTATCTGCGGCCTCTCGGCTGCGATCTGGCTCACCCGCGCAGGCCATCGCGTGACGCTTCTCGACCGGGAACACCCCGGCGCGGGCGCGTCCTTCGGCAATGCTGGGCTCCTGGCGCAATGGGCCATCGTGCCGGTCAACACGCCGGGGCTGCTGAAAACCGCGCTCAAATACCTGAGCGATCCCGACGCGCCGCTCTGGCTGCGCTGGCGCGACCTGCCGCGCCTTGCGCCCTGGCTCTGGCAGTTCGCACGCAACGCCAACCCGCGCGATACGGCGCGCATGATCGAGGGGCTTGTCCCCATCCTCACCGACAGCGTCGATCAGCACCGCGCGCTGACGCGCGGCACCCAGGCCGAAAAATGGCTCGCCACCAGCGATCTGGCCTACGCCTATGACAACCGCGCCGCGTTCGAGGCCGACGCCTATGGCTGGCGGTTCAAGCGCGAGGCCGGGTTCACCCCCGAGGTGATCGAAGGCGATGCCGTGCAGGAGGCCGAACCGATGCTTGGCCCTGCGATCCGCTGCCTCGCGATCCTGCGCGCACAGGGGCATGTGCTCAACCCCGGGGCCTATATGGCCGATCTCGCAGCGGTATTGCAGGCCGAGGGCGGCGCGTATCGCCGCGCCGAGGTGCGCGACATCACGCTCACCGATGGCCGCGTGACCGGGGTCGAGACGGATCAGGGACCGATGCGCTGCGATGCCGCTGTGCTGACGGCGGGGATATGGTCGAAACCGCTGATGCGCAAGCTGGGCCTCAAGGTCCCGCTCGAGGCCGAGCGGGGCTATCATCTTCACCTCGCGGAACCGTCACGGATGCCGCGCCAGCCCTTGATGATGGCCCGCGGCAAATTCGGCGTGACGCCCATGGCCCCCGGGCTGCGCTGCGCCGGAACGGTCGAGCTTGGCGGGATAACGGCCCCCCCCTCGCGCGCCCCCTTCGCCATGATCCGGCGCGAGATCGGCCGCGTCTTTCCCGATCTGCGCTTTGAGGGGGCCGAGGAATGGATGGGCTTTCGCCCCTCCACCCCCGACAGCCTGCCGCTGATCGGCGAGATCGGCGCAACCGGCGTCTATGCAGGCTTCGGTCATCAGCATATCGGGCTGACCGCCGGGCCCAAGACCGGCCGCCTCATCGCCGACCTGCTCAGCGACCGCCGCCCCAATCTCGACCTCGCGCCCTATGACGCCAACCGGTTCTAAGCGCCCTCAGGCGGCGCGCAACCCGGTCTCGACCAGCAGCCCCTTGCGCTTGGCCTCGTAATAATAGCCGCGCGCATACCACATGATCGCCGCATCCGGATCGCCCCCGGCCACCAGCCACGCGCCGCGCAGGTATTTCACGCCGTATTTCAGGTTCGTCTCGGCGTCGAGCAACGCCGAGGGCGGGCCGCTATGGCCCATGGTGCGCGCGGTCTGCGGCAGGATCTGCAACAGGCCATAATAAGGCCCGTTGCGCGCCTCGGGCCTATGCCTGCTCTCACGGATCGCCAGCCGATGCACAAGAGCGCGCGGCACCTCGTAGTGATCGGCATAGTGGTTGATGAGGCGCCGCAATTCCGGCGTCTCGTTGGGATGGAGCGGCGGGTCGAACAGATCGGGCGGCGCGGCGCGGCTCACCTCGGGCGCTTGCGCACAGGCGGCAGCGGCAAGACAGAGGGCAAGGGCGGCGCGGCGACTGAGACGGGACATGACACCTCGCATGTGAACGGGTCGCGCAAACCATGCCCGTCCGCGCGCGCGTCGTCCACCTCGCCTTTCATGCACAGGCGGAAGCTTGCCAAACCCCGCCTGCCCGGCCACAAAGAACGCATGACCAAAGTGCTTCTCTCCTTCGGGCACGGCTATTCGGCGCAGGCGCTGGCGCGGCTGCTCTTGCCTAAAGGCTGGCGCATCATCGGCACCACGCGCGACCCTGCAAAGGTCGCGCAGCTTGCCGGAACCGGCATCGAGCCGGTCCTCTGGGGCGACGACCTCTCCGCCGCCTTTGCCGCCGCCACCCATCTGCTTGGCTCGGCTGGCCCCTCGGAGGCGGGCGACCCGGTGCTGGCGCGCTACCGCGCCGAAATCGCGGCGCTCGCCCCCGGCCTCGACTGGGCGGGCTATCTCTCGACCACCGGCGTCTATGGCGATCATCAGGGCGGATGGGTGGATGAGGAAACGCCCCTCACCCCCGCCACCAAACGCGGCCGGTTGCGCGTTGCGGCGGAAACCGACTGGCGATCCATCCCTGGCCTGCCGCTCCATATCTTCCGGCTCGCGGGCATCTACGGCCCCGGTCGCGGCCCGTTCGAGAAGGTGCGGCAGGGAACCGCGCGCCGCATCGTCAAGCCGGGGCAGGTGTTCAGCCGCATCCATGTGGAGGACATCGCGCAGGCGCTCGCCGCCTCCATCGCGCAGCCCCGGCCCGGTGCGGTCTACAATCTCTGCGATGACGACCCGGCTCCGCCCGAAGACGTGATCGCCCATGCCGCGCATCTCCTTGCCCTGCCCGTGCCCGAGGCGGTGCCCTATGACAAGGCCGACCTCTCGCCCATGGCCCGCAGCTTCTACGCCGAATCGAAACGCGTCTCGAACCGCCTCCTGAAGGAAGAACTGGGCGTCACCCTGCGCCATCCCGACTACCGCAGCGGTCTCGCCGCGCTTCTGGCCGAAGGCGATTGACCGCGCGTTTCATCGTTCCAAAAATACTCACGATCCCCCTCACAGGGGCGCGCGCCAATGAAAAAGGGCCGCGACGCGCGCGACCCTTTCCCGTTTGCCTGCAAGGGCTGGCTTACATCATGCCGCCCATGCCGCCCATGTCGGGCATCCCGCCGCCGCCGGCGTTCTCTTTCTGCGGCTTGTCGGCGATCATCGCCTCGGTGGTGATGAGCAGACCGGCGATCGAGGACGCATCCTCAAGCGCGGTGCGCACGACCTTCGCCGGGTCGATCACGCCGAACTTGAACATGTCGCCATATTCCTCGGTCTGCGCGTTGTAGCCGAACTTCGGATCGGTGCTCTCGCGCACCTTGCCCGCGACAACCGAGCCGTCGACACCGGCATTCTCGGCGATCTGGCGCAGCGGGGCCTCAAGCGCGAGGCGCACGATGGCGATACCGCGGTTCTGGTCCGAGTTGACCCCGGTCAGACCCTCAAGCGCCTTGGCACCCTGCATCAGCGACACGCCGCCGCCGACCACGATACCTTCCTGCACGGCCGCGCGGGTCGCGTTGAGCGCGTCATCGACGCGGTCCTTGCGCTCCTTCACTTCGGTTTCGGTCATGCCGCCGACGCGGATGACGGCCACACCACCGGCAAGCTTGGCCACGCGCTCCTGAAGCTTCTCGCGGTCATAATCCGAGGTGGTGTCCTCGATCTGCTGACGGATCTGTGCCACGCGGGCCTCGATCTCTGCCTTGTCGCCCGACCCATCGACGATGGTGGTCTCGTCCTTGGTGATCGAGACTTTCTTGGCGCGGCCCAGCATGTCGATGGTGACATTCTCGAGCTTCATGCCAAGATCCTCGGAAATCACCTGACCACCGGTCAGGATGGCGAGATCCTGAAGCATGGCCTTGCGGCGATCACCAAAGCCCGGGGCCTTCACGGCCGCGATCTTGAGGCCGCCGCGCAGCTTGTTGACCACGAGCGTGGCAAGTGCCTCGCCTTCCACGTCCTCGGCGATGATCAGAAGCGGTTTCTGCGACTGGATCACGCTTTCGAGCAGCGGCACCATCGGTTGCAGCGACGAGAGTTTCTTCTCGTGCAGCAGGATCAGCACGTCATCAAGATCGGCAACCATCTTGTCGGCATTGGTGACGAAATAGGGGCTGAGATAGCCGCGGTCGAACTGCATCCCCTCGACCACTTCCACTTCGGTGGCAAGGCCCTTGTTTTCCTCGACGGTGATCACACCCTCGTTGCCGACCCGCTGCATCGCATCGGCGATGAAACGGCCGATCTCGGCCTCGCCATTGGCGGAAATCGTGCCGACCTGCGCCACTTCGTCGGAGTTTTCCACCTTGCGGGACGCGGATTTGATGTGCTCGACAACCTTGGCGGTCGCAAGATCAATGCCACGCTTGAGATCCATCGGGTTCATGCCCGCGGTCACGGCCTTGAGGCCTTCTTTCACGATCGCCTGCGTCAGCACGGTCGCGGTGGTGGTGCCGTCGCCGGCCTCGTCATTGGTGCGGTTGGCCACTTCCTTGACCATCTGCGCGCCCATGTTCTCGAACTTGTCCTCAAGCTCGATTTCCTTGGCGACCGTCACACCGTCCTTGGTGATGCGCGGTGCGCCGAAGCTCTTGTCGATGACCACGTTGCGGCCCTTGGGGCCAAGCGTCACCTTGACGGCATCGGCAAGGATGTTCACGCCGCGCATCATGCGCGCGCGGGCGTCGTTGTCGAAACGGATGTCTTTAGCAGCCATGTTCGGACTCTCCTGATAACTTGTGTGTTCTTGCGAATGAGAAACGGTTGGACGGCTCAGGCCGCCTTGGCCGCCTTCTCATCCTCGATGATCCCGAGGATGTCGCTTTCCTTCATGATCAGCAGCTCTTCGCCATCGACCGTCACCTCGGTGCCGGACCATTTGCCGAAGAGGATGGTGTCACCGGCCGAAACGGCCATGGGGATCAGCTCGCCATTGTCCTTGCGCGCGCCTTCGCCGCAGGCGACAACCTGGCCCTGGCTCGGTTTTTCCTTGGCGGTGTCTGGGATGATCAGGCCGCCCTTGGTCTTTTCTTCGCTCTCAACGCGACGGACGAGGACGCGATCATGCAGCGGTTTGAATGCCATCTTCGAGGCTCCTTGGCTCAAAGTTTCTATTTTCATGGCCCTGAGGGCCATTAGCACTCCCTCTCGGTGAGTGCTAACGAGGGACAGGTAAGGAGTGGCTCGTTCCCTGTCAACACCCCATTTCGGTAAAAATTGGCCGCGCCCTGGCCGCACCGCGGTTGTCGCATCGCTGGTCGAACCGGGCATGACCTGATCAAAGCCGGAATGGTGCCATGGCACCACACAAGATGAGGCCAAAAGGCGAAAAACGTCCCTGCGCCGGAACCGCACGCGACAAGAAAAAAGCGCGCCGCAGGGACTGCGACGCGCTTTTCCGCATGCTGAGAGAAGGCGGCTCAGTCTGCCGCTTCTTCCGCCTTGACCTCTTCGCCGGTCGCCTGATCGACGACCTTCATCGACAGGCGGACCTTGCCGCGATCGTCAAAGCCCAGAAGCTTGACCCAGACTTCCTGACCTTCCTTGAGCACATCGGAGGGATGGTTCAGGCGGCGGTTCTCGATCTGGCTGACATGCACCAGCCCGTCGCGCTTGCCGAAGAAGTTCACGAAGGCACCGAAATCGACGATCTTGACGACCGTGCCCTTGTAGACGCCACCCTCTTCGGGCTCCGCCACGATGGACCAGATCATGTCATAGGCTTTCTTGATCGACTCGCCATTGGGCGAGGCGATCTTGATGATGCCCTCGTCGTTGATGTCGACCTTGGCACCCGAGAGCTCGACGATCTCGCGGATCACCTTGCCGCCCGAGCCGATCACTTCGCGGATCTTGTCGGTGGGGATCTGCATGGTCTCGATCCGCGGCGCGTGGACCGAGAAATCATTGGCCCCCGTCAACGCCTTGCTCATCTCGCCCAGGATATGCATCCGGCCCTCGCGCGCCTGCGCCAGGGCCTGCTTCATGATCTCGGGCGTGATGCCCGCAACCTTGATATCCATTTGCAAGGACGTGATGCCGTCCGCCGTGCCCGCCACCTTGAAATCCATGTCGCCGAGGTGATCCTCGTCGCCAAGAATATCCGACAGGATCGCGAACTCACCGTCTTCCTCAAGCACCAGGCCCATGGCCACACCGGCCACCGAGGTCTTGAGCGGCACACCCGCATCCATCATCCCCAGCGACGAGCCGCAGACCGTGGCCATCGACGACGACCCGTTCGATTCCGTGATCTCGGACACCAGACGGATCGTGTAGGGGAAATCGGTCGCCGGCGGCAGCACCGCCTGAAGCGCGCGCCAGGCGAGCTTGCCATGGCCGATTTCGCGGCGTCCCGGAGGGCCGACGCGCCCCGCCTCGCCCACCGAATAGGGCGGGAAGTTGTAATGCAGCAGGAAGTTCGATTTGAAATTCCCGTGCAGCGCATCGACGAACTGCTCGTCATCACCGGTGCCGAGCGTAGTGACGACCAGCGCCTGCGTCTCGCCACGGGTGAAGAGAGCCGAGCCATGGGTGCGCGGCAGAAGGCCGGTTTCGCACACGATGGGGCGGATCTCATCCAGACGACGCCCGTCGATGCGGTTGCCGTTCTTGACCACGTCACCGCGCAGCACGGTCGATTCGAGCTTTTTCAGCGCGGCCCCAATGTTGGCATCCTCAAGCTGTTCCTCGCTCAGTTGCGCCTTGATCGCGTCCTTGGCTGCGGAAATCGCGTGCGTGCGCTCCTGCTTGTCACGGATGGCGAAAGCGGCGCGCATCTGCTCTTCCCCGGCAGCCTTCACGGCAGCGTAAAGCGCGGAATAATCCGGCGGGGTAAAGTCGAACGGCTCTTTCGCGCATTCCTCGGCAAATTCGATGATGAGGTCACAGACCGGCTTGATCTGCTCATGCGCAAAGGTCACCGCGCCCAGCATCTCGTCTTCCGTAAGCTCATAGGCCTCGGATTCGACCATCATCACCGCGTCGCGCGTCGCCGCAACCACCAGGTCGAGCCGCTGCTCGGGGTTGTTGCGCAGATCGTGCATGTCGTCGATCTCGGGGTTGAGGATATATTCCCCATCCACATAACCCACGCGGCAGGCACCAATCGGGCCACGGAACGGCGCGCCCGAAATCGTCAGCGCGGCGGAGGTCGCGATCATCGCAACCATATCCGGGTCATTGACCAGATCGTGGCTCAGCACGGTGCACATCACCAGCGTTTCATGCTTGAAACCGGGCACGAAAAGCGGGCGAATCGGTCGGTCGATCAACCGCGCGGTCAGCGTTTCCTTTTCGGAAGGACGCGCCTCGCGCTTGAAAAAGCCGCCGGGCACCTTGCCCGCCGCATAGTATTTTTCCTGATAATGGACCGTCAGCGGAAAGAAATCCAATCCCGGCTTCGGTTCCTTGGCAAAGGTCACGTTGGCCATGACCGAGGTCTCGCCAAGCGTGGCGATCACGGAGCCGTCAGCCTGACGGGCGATCTTGCCGGTTTCCAGCGTGAGCGTTTCTTCGCCCCACTGCATCGTCTTCTTCGTTTCGTTGAACATCATGTATCCTCTTGGAGGCTCTCCCGGGCGTATCCCGGGTCCTCCGTTTCCATGGCGGCCCCATTGCCGCCGACCCCTTTCAACCATACCATGCGCCGGGGCCAGGGCGTCACGTCTCAGATGTGGGGGCCGCATACATGTTTTTTGGCGTTTTGGAAAGAGCGGACAATGCGGGACCGACCGCCGCCGCAAGCATCGGCGCAAGCGCCGGATGGGCGAAAGTTCAGCCGGTCATGCGCCGATACGATCCGATGAAACCGCGGATGACGTGTGATATCCGCCGCGGTTCGTCCAAAGACAAAAGGGGCCGCAAAGGCCCCTTTCCGTCGCAGTGACGGGCTCTGCGCTCAGCGGCGGATGCCGAGACGCTTGATGAGGTCGGTATAGCGCGCCTCTTCCTTGCGCTTGAGGTAATCAAGCAGCTTGCGGCGCTGCGCAACCATCATCAGAAGGCCACGGCGGCCGTGGTTGTCCTTCTTGTGGGTCTTGAAATGCTCGGTGAGCGTGGTGATCCGCGAGGTGAGGATCGCAACCTGAACCTCGGGAGAGCCGGTGTCGCCCTCCTTGGTCGCGAATTCCTTGATGACGCGGGCCTTTTCTTCGACAGTGATCGACATCGGGATCTCCTTTTATCAAAAATGTGGCGGGCACAAGCCGGGATGTCGTCCAGCAAGGTCCGGGTCGCGACGGGCCTAAACCCGAAGGATAGGCGCATATAGGAGAGTTGCGCCGGAATGAAAAGCGGAAATCGGCCCTCACAGCCGCGCGATTGTCGTCAACTCTGCTTGCGGCACCAACGCGACATGCGCGAGCGTCACGCCCGCCGCATCGGCGATGCGCGCGATCTCGACCCCGTCGAGCAGGAGGCGCTGATCGGCGGGATTGCCCGCATCGGGTTCAAGAGAGATATCCGGCTCCGGCCCGGTTTCGTCATAGAACACCATCAGCATGTCATCGGAGGCGGAGAAATCGAGGATCTCCGCCTGATGCTCCGCCGCCAGCCAATCGCCGAGCAGGACCGTATCCGCGCCGCTGCCGGTTGTGACGATGTCGCCCCGCCCCGCAAGGATCACGTCATCGCCGCCGCCGCCATTGAGAAAATCGCGCGCATCGTCGATATCGTCGAACCGCGCGGTATCGGGATCGTCAACGATGCCGATCACCGTGTCGTTGCCATGCCCGCCAAAGAGCGTGTCCGCCCCCATCCCGCCATGCAGCCAGTCATCGTCAAGCGCGCCATGCAGCGCATCATCCCCGTCGCCACCACGAAGCGTATCATCGCCCGCGCCCCCCACGAGGCTGTCACCGCCTGCGCCGCCCAGGATCACGTCATCGCCGTTATGGCCAAGCAGCCGGTCTTCCCCTGCGTCCCCGTCAAGCCTGTCGCCGCCGTCATCGCCGTGCAGCGTATCCGACCCCTCGCCGCCCCGGATCACGTCATCGCCCGCACCGCCGCGCACCTCATCGGCACCCGCGCCCGCCCCGATCGTGTCATCGCCATCGCGCCCGAAGATCATGTCCGGGGCATCGCTGCCGGTGATTGCGTCGCCCGACGCACCGCCTTCGACAATGACGGAACCTAGTCCGGGCAAGGGCCCATCGTCATTCCCGTCCTCGCCGGCCGTGTCGCCAATGCCCGCAATCACGTCGAGAAGATCAGGCCCGGCGACATCGTCCGCGACACTGTCCCGAGGCTGCGGGTCGCCCGGTTCCTCCTCGCCGATCTCATCGCCGAAACCGACAAAGGCCGTGGCCGAAACGGCCACCAGACCCAGAAGACTGGCGAACAGCAACATGGCATCACCTTGCAAACGACCAAGCCACAGTGCCACGAGTATTCGCACATCGGCAACGACAACCGGAATTTTCAGTTAACGCGTCGGTGCGTCGCGCAGGGCAGGGCGCAAACCACCGATGCCTGTCAGCGCGCCCATTGCCCTCAGCGGTTGAGATGATCGAGCCGCGCGCGCACCGAAAGGCCATGCGCCTCGAGGCTCTCGGCGCGGGCCAATGTCTCGGCGGCGGGGCCGATGGCGGCAAGCGCCTCGGGGGTCATTTTCGCCAGCGTGGTGCGCTTGAGGAAATCGAGCACCGACAGGCCCGAGGAGAACCGCGCCGAGCGTGCCGTGGGCAGCACGTGATTCGGCCCGCCCACGTAATCGCCGATCGCCTCGGGCGTCCATGCGCCCAGAAAGATCGCGCCCGCATGGGTGATCCGCGCCGACAGCGCGTCCGGGTCGGTCACGCAAAGCTCAAGATGTTCGGGGGCGATGCGGTTCGACAGGGTGGCGGCGGTGGCAAGGTCCGGCACGGTGATGATCGCGCCATAATCGCGCCAGCTTGCGCCGGCGATGGCGCGCCGCTCCAGCGTCTCGAGCCGCGCCTCGATGGCGGTGGCCACGTCGCGCGCGAGCGCCGCATCGTCGGTGATGAGAAGAGCCTGCGCGCTTGCGTCATGCTCGGCCTGGCTCAGCATGTCGAGGGCGATCCAGTCGGGATTCTGGCCCTTGTCGGCGATGACTAGTATCTCGGACGGCCCTGCGATCATGTCGATGCCGACGCGGCCGAACACCCGCCGTTTGGCGGCGGCGACATAGGCATTGCCCGGCCCGGTGATCTTGTCCACCGGTGCGATGGTTTCGGTGCCATAGGCCAGCGCCGCGATGGCCTGCGCCCCGCCGATGCGGTAAACCTCGTTCACCCCGGCCAGCCGCGCCGCGAGCAGCACCAGCGGATTGGCCTGACCGTCCGGCGTGGGCACGGTGATGGCCAGGCGTTCGACACCCGCGACCTTGGCCGGGATCGCGTTCATCAGAACCGAAGAGGGGTAAGAGGCCAGCCCACCCGGCACGTATAGCCCCGCCGCCGTGACGGGCGACCAGCGCCAGCCGAGCGTGGCACCGTTCTCCTCGGTCCAGCTCGCGTCCTGCGGCATCTGGCGCGCGTGATAGGCACGGATGCGGGCCGCGGCCAGATCAAGCGCGTCGCGCTCTGCCTGCGGCACCTGCGCGATGAGCGCGTCAATCTCGGCCTCGGAAAACCGCAGGGTCCCGGGCGTGAGGGTCAACCGGTCGAACGTTTCGGTCAGCTCGATCACCGCCGCATCGCCGCGCGCGCGCACATCGGCGATGATCGCGGCCACGGTGTCATCCACATCGGGGCTGTCCTCGCGCTTGGCCGAGAGCAGCGCGATGAAACGAGCCTCGAAATCAGGCTGGGACGCGTCAAGGGTAACGGGCATGGACGGCTCCTTTGGACAGGCGGGATAGCCGGGGTGCGGATCAGGCTCAAGCCCTGTCGGTGTTCAGATATCGTGCTGCGGCACCTTGCCCGAGGGCGCGCGGTAAGGGCGGGTCACGTCCTTGAGCGACACCTCGAGCGCCTCGACCGAAAGCCGGATCGCACCATCGCCCGCCAGCGTCAGGATCACGTGACCCGCACCGTCCCCTGACGGCTCGAAGGCGAGCGACAGCAGCGACAGCACGGTGTCGCTGTCCGAGCGGTCGATCCCCTGGCTGGCCACGCTCAGCACGTTGTCGATCACAAGCAGTGATTGCACACGCTCCGGCCCGTGGCGTTCGCGCGCGGCATCCTCCCAGCGGAACCGATTGATGAGCAGCGCAAAGCGGCGGTCGCGCGCCACCCAGGTCATTTCGGTGATAGGAAAGACCGCGTCCTGTGCAAGGCCCGAGATCACCTGCAAATCGTCGGGGTCGAGCGCGCCCAGATTGAGCGGGGTCTCGCGCCCGTCCTCGAAGGTGGCATCGCGTGTCATTGGCCGCTGATCCTCTCGATTTTCGCGCCGACGGCGCTCAGCTTTTCCTCGACCCGCTCGTAGCCGCGATCAAGGTGGTAGACACGGTTTACGATGGTCTCGCCCTCCGCCGCCAGCCCCGCAAGGATCAGCGAGACCGAGGCGCGCAGATCGGTGGCCATCACCGGCGCACCCTTGAGATGCGCGACGCCGGTGACGGTGGCGGATCCGCCATGCACCTCGATCCGCGCCCCCATGCGCATGAGTTCGGGGGCGTGCATGAAGCGGTTCTCGAAAATACGCTCCTCAAGCACCGAAACGCCGTCCGCCGTGCTGAGCAACGCCATCATCTGCGCCTGAAGATCGGTCGGAAATCCGGGAAACGGTTCGGTGACCACGTCGACCGCGCGCACCCGGCCATTCCTGCGCGCGACCTTGAGGCCCGTGGCGGTCTCTTCCACCGAGATGCCCGCCGCGTCGAGCCGCTCGCAGAAGGCGGCGACAAGCTCGATCCGCCCGCCGAGGCATTCCACCTCGCCACCGCAGATCGCGGGGGCCAGCATATAGGTGCCAAGCTCGATCCGGTCCGGGACAACCGCATGGGTCGCGCCGCCAAGCCGGTCCACGCCCTGAATGGTGATGGTGGACGTGCCCTCGCCCTCGATCTGCGCGCCCATCTTGCGCAGGCATTGCGCAAGATCGACGATTTCCGGTTCGCGCGCGGCGTTTTTCAGCACGGTCGTGCCCTTGGCCAGGGTGGCCGCCATGAGCGCGTTTTCCGTGGCCCCGACCGAAACGAAGGGGAACTCGACCGTGCCGCCCCTGAGGCCGCCGGGGGCCTTGGCATGAACATAGCCGTCGCGCAGTTCCAGCTCCGCCCCCATCGCCTCGAGCGCCTTGAGATGCAGATCGACCGGGCGCGCGCCGATGGCACAGCCACCGGGCAGCGAGACCACCGCGTGCCCGTCCCGCGCCAGCATCGGCCCCAGCACGAGGATCGAGGCGCGCATCTTGCGGACGATGTCGTAATCGGCGACATGATTGTTCAGATCGTGCGAGGACAGCGCCAGAACCTGCCCGCCCTGCATCTGTGCCACCTCCGCCCCCAGCGACTGCAAAAGCGTGGTCATCGTCTTGATATCCGACAGGCGCGGCGCGTTTGTCAGCGTCAGCGGTTCTTCGCTCAGAAGAGTCGCGGGCATGAGCGTGAGACAGGCATTCTTGGCCCCGGCAATCGGGATCTGCCCGCTGAGCGGGCCATTGCCCGTGACGATGATGGAATCCATGCTGCTCTAGTCCTCGTTCTTGTTCTTTGTAACGGCCCCGTCCTGAGCCGTGCCCCGCGCATGGGCTTGCGCCTTTCGCCGCGCCAGATTGGCCTTTAGCGCGGATTTGAGCCTCTCCTCCCGGAGAGCGGCACTGGCGGCGGGGCGTTTTTCGGGACGTTTTTCGGTCATGAAGCCTCTCTTATAGCAGGGGCGAAATTGCGTCCAGTTACCCCTTGCACGAGGGACGAGAAGCGTCTAATCAGCCCGCCACATACTGTTGCTGTTGCGCAGAGGTGGCGTTTTTCCGAACAAGGACGCATTCCTGATGGCAAGACGGCAACACCTGAAGAGCTTTCCAGAGCACGGTTGGCCCGGGGCATCGCCCCGAGTGGAGTTCTGGAATGGGTTAGGCTGTGGTAGCTCAGTGGTAGAGCACTCCCTTGGTAAGGGAGAGGTCGAGAGTTCAATCCTCTCTCACAGCACCATTCTCCCGAAGTAAGTCAAGCGGTTGGGCAAAACGTCCGAAATCTCCGGCCTGTTACCCCGCACCACCCCAACACGCCCGGCCAGATGCAGAACCGCCCCCCCGGAATCGTGGGGTAGCAAGCAATCGGCCAAATTTGCGACCTCTACGACCCAACCGAGTGCCCGAACCATTTCAGGGCTGCCGGATCTGTCTCAAGCGAGCTGAAAAGGTCAGGTGCCTTCAAGCAGGGGACTTTCGTCGGGTATACGCGCGCTGCACTGCTTGATGACCGCAGGCGCATAGGCCCCGCGCTTTGACGTGGCCAGTCCAGCCGAAACAAGCGCCTCGGCCATGCCGACGGCGCAGGCGATCCCGTCGATCACCGGAATGGTGAACTCGGCGGACAGATCCTGCATGAGGTCCGCCATGCCGGCACAGCCAAGCACGATTGCCTCGGCCTTGTCCTGCGCAATGGCCGCCGCGATCTCGGATCGAATCTGATCAAGGCTGGCCGGGTCGCCCTCCTCGAGCTTCAGGACGGGAATATCGGTTGCTCGGACACTGGCGCACTTCGCATCCAGCCCGTAGCGCCGCAGATTGTCCGAAATGCCCGCCACCGACCGGCTGAGCGTCGTGACCACCGAAAAGCGATGCGCGAGCATGGCCGCCGCGTGATAGCCCGCCTCACCGATCCCGATCACCGGCACATCGAAGAGGCAACGCAGCGCGTCCAGCCCGGTATCGTCGAAACAGGCGATGACGACCGCATCGACATCCGGGTGTCGCCGCGCCTCCTCGATCAGGCCGGGCAGGCAGGCCGCGACATCGTAGAAGCCCTCGATGCTCGGCGGGCCGGAGCGCGAGTTGGTGGCGATCACCTGCGTGTCGGGACGCGCCACCCGGCGCGCGGCAAGCTCGGCCTTGCGGGTCATCGAGACGGTCGTGTTCGGGTTGATCAGTAACAGTTTCATGCCGCCCCCTAGACGTCGCCGCCAAGATAGGCGGCCTTGATCCGGTCATCGTGCAGCAACTCGCGCGAGTTGCCTTCGATCACCACCTTGCCGGTGCTGAGCGCATAGGCCCGGGTCGAGATCGACAGCGCCATGCGCGAGTTCTGTTCGACCAGCAGCACCGATACCCCCTCGTCGCGGTTGATCGCCACGATCGAGCGGGCGATATCCTGCACCAGCTTTGGCGCGATCCCGAGCGACGGCTCGTCAAGCAGCAGGAGGCGCGGCCGCGCCATCAGGGCGCGCCCGATCACCATCATCTGCTGCTCACCGCCCGACAGCGTGCCGGCCGATTGCTTGTAGCGTTCCCTGAGCCGCGGAAAGCGCGCAAGAACGCTGTCGAGCGTGTCCTGAATGTCCGCATCCCTGCCCCGCGTGAACGCCCCCATCATGAGATTGTCGCGCACGCTCATATAAGGAAAGACACGGCGCCCCTCGGGGACCATGGCGATGCCACGCGCGACGATATCGGCAGGGTTGGTGCCATCAATGCGCTCACCCTCGAAATGGACGCTGCCCGAGCGGGGCCGCGCCAGCCCGGTGATCGCGCGCAGAATCGACGATTTTCCTGCCCCGTTTGCCCCGATCAGCGCGACCGTCTCACCCTTTTCAAGGTCGATGGAGACACCCTTGAGCGCATAGACATGATCGTAATAAAGCTCGACATCGCGGAATTCCAGCATCTTGCCCATGGCTCAGATCCCTATCTCGTCATCGGCACTGCCCAGATAGGCCTCGATCACGCGCTCGTTGTTGCGGATCTCCTCGGGCGTGCCCTCGGCGATCTTTTCGCCGAAATTGAGCACGACGATCCGGTCGGAGATCTTCATCACGGCGGGCATGTCATGCTCGACCAGAAGCACGGTCACGCCGCGTTCGTCGCGCACCTTGCGCACCAGATCGACCATTTTCATGGTCTCGTCGTGGTTCATTCCGGCAAAAGGCTCGTCCAGAAGCAGAACCCTCGGATCGGTCGCAAGACCGATGGCGATGCCGAGCGCGCGCAGGTTGCCCTGCGGCAGGTTCGACGCCTGCTCATCGGCAATCGCGCGCATCCCGAGAAAGTCGATCAAGTCATCGGCATAGTTGCCAAAGCTCTCGACATCCTCGCGCGCGCGGCGCGTGCCCCAGAAATACCCGGCCAGAGACGCCCGCGCGCGCAGGTGCTGCGCCACGATGACGCTTTCGCGCACCGTCATCGACTTGAAGATCGTTGTCTCCTGAAAGGTGCGCACAATGCCCATGCGCGCCACGATATGCGGGCTGAGGTTCGAGATCCGCTCGCCGTTGTAAAGCACCTCGCCGCTCGTGGTGGGCAGAAAGGACGAGATCATCTTGAACAGGGTCGACTTGCCCGCGCCATTGGGGCCGATCACCGACAGGATTTCGTTCTCGTGCACGTCGAAGGAGATGTCGTTATTGGCCGTCAGCCCGCCGAATTTCTTGGTGACGTGTCGCAGTTCGAGAAGCGCGCTCATTTGCCCGACCCTCCCCGTTTCGGCAGACGCAGGCTCAAAAGCCCGTTGGGAAGAACGAGGATCAGCACGATCAGCAGACTGGAATAGATCAGCATCTGGTATTTGCCGAACTCGAACAGCAGATCCCACCCGAAATAGAGCACCAATGTCCCCAGCATCGGCCCGAACACATAGCCCAGACCGCCGAGAAAGCAGTTGAGCATGAAGTTGACGCTATCGGCGACCTGAAAGCTGGACGGGTAGACCGATTGCGCTATGGAGCCGAACATCGCCCCGCCGATACCGCCGAAAAAGGACGAAATGGCAAAAATCACGATCCGGATATAGGCAATGTTGACGCCGATGGAGCTGGCCAGTTCCTCGTTTTGCTGCATCGACCGGCACAGATGGCCCAGCCGCGAATTGACCAGCCGATACATCGCCGCGAAAGTCAGCACCATAAGCACGGCGGTGGTGTAGTAGAACGCCTGCCGCGGACTCTCGAGGTCCGCGAAATCGGGGATGAGCGTGATCCCCAGAACCGACAACTCCCCCGGCAGCGGGATCGAGGTGATGCCCTTGGCCCCGTTGGTGATTGGCAGCGCCAGAGCGGTCAGCGTGACGACCTGCGTCAGAACAAGGGTGATCATGGCAAAGTAAACCCCCCGAAGCCGCAGGATCGGCAGACCGATCAACACCGCGCAAAAGGCGGCGAAAAGCCCCGCAATCGGCAGTGACAGCCAAAAGGACATCCCCGCCTTGGTCACCAGGATAGCCGAGACATAGGCCCCGATCAGCGCAAAGGCACCCTGTCCGATATTGATCCGACCGATATAGAAGGTCAGCCACACCCCCGCGCTTGCGATGGCCAACAGGCCGACCGAGGTCAACGTGAAGAACAGGTCGTTGCGCCCCATGGCGGCGATGGTCATGGGCACGGCGACGAACACCAGGGCCAGAAACACCGACAGACCGACCCATTCGGTTTTCGACAGGTTCAGCATCCCCTCACCCCCACGGCTTGCCCATCAGCCCTTGCGGGCGGAAGGCCAGGAAGATCATCAGCGACACGAAGATCATCAGATAGGTAATGTCGCCATATTGCGAGAGCACGGCCAGGCCGATCGCCTCGAGAAAGCCGAGGATGATGCCGCCCGCGATAGCGCCCGAAATGACGCCCGCGCCGCCGATCATCACCATCATGAAGGCCTTTATCGAGGTTGGCCCCCCCATCCCGAGATTGACCCCGGTGATGGTGACCAGAAGCCCGCCGACCAGCCCCGCGAGCATCGCGCCCAGGGCAAAGCCGATCATCGAATACCGCTCGACATTGACACCCATCAACTGCGCCGCCGTGCGGTCCTGAGCCAGCGCGCGCAGGGCGCGCCCGGTTCTGGAATGCTGCATGAAAAGGATGAATCCGACGATCGACAGGATCGCCAGACCGCAGATCAGGATGCGGTCATAGGGCATGATCAGGCGGAAATCCCAGTTGAAAACGCCATCAACGATCTTGGGCACGCCGCGCTGTTTTTCGCCGAACACAAGCAGGATCACCGCATCGAACAGGAACGCGAGCCCTGCGGCCAGAAGCATCGTGCTTTCTTCGCGCGAGGATCGTCGGATCACCGGCCCGAAGAGGAATTTCTCGATCAACGCGCCCAGAACGAACAGCGTGACGCAAGACATCAGCAGCCCCACGACAAACGGAAAGCCAAGCTGCCCGTAGAACGTGTAAGTGACAAAACCGCCGAGAACATACATTTGCCCATGGGCAAAATTGAGGACGTTCATCAGCGCGAAGATAAGCGTAAGCCCGAGGGCGATCATCGCGTATTGCGCGCCCAGATAGACCCCGTTCGCAAGAATTTGTTCCATGCCGTCCCCGCCGGTTTGTCAGTGTCCGCTCCGGGCCATGGCGCGGCCCGGAGATGAGCATGTCTGCGGCCGGGCATGACACCCGACCGGGAGGGCGCGCGCCGCTCAGTCGACCTCGGCGACGAACAGCGTCTCGAACCCGCCATCGCGGTAGACGTTGACGACCAGCGGCACCGCCACCTGACGCTTTTGCCCGAAGGACGTCATGCCGACGTAACGCAGCTTTGCATCGCCCACCATGTAGGGGTTGGGGGCCTCGAACGTGTCCATTGTCGCCTTGAACGCCTCGACATCACCAATCCCGGCCGGGTTGGCCTTGAGCGTCTCGAGGATGTATTCGAGCGCATAGACCTTGGTGTTGGACTCGTCGTTGTATTCCCCGAACATATCGGTATAGCGCGTCACGAAGTCGCGCATCATGTCCGAGGCAAGCTCGGGCGTGGAGGCTCCGCCGACCGAGATGAAACCGTTGGCCAGATCGCCCGCCCCCTCTTGCAGCACCTGCGCATCCTGCGCGGTTTCGGTCGAGATGATCCCCTGAAAGCCCAGTTCGCGCGCCGAGCGGATCAGCTGCGGCGCATTGGCGGGCGATACGCCCGACAGCACCAGCAGATCCGGCCGCGTCCGCATCACCGGCGTCAGCACCGGGGTGAAATCGGTCGTGTCCACCTGATAGGTCACGCTGTCCGAAACCACGTCAAGACCGAGTTCTTTCGCGGCGGCCACACCGCCGTCACGCTGGCTGAGGGGGTCGGATTCGTTGGCCGCGATGAACGCCACCGTTTTCACGCCCTCGTTTTCCATCAGGTATTTGTAGATCGCGGGCCCGGACTGGTAATTGGCCACCATGCCCAGGACGGCGTTCGAGGCGGGGGGCGTGTATAGCTCCTTGGGAAAGGCATAGGGGAAATAGATGATGCCATTGGCCTCGGCCACCGGACGCACGGCGGCGGCACCGTCATCCACGTTCGGCCCGACCACGTAGTGAATGCCCTCCTGCGCCATCTTTTCCATGCCCGCGATCGCGCGCTTGGGGTCTTTCTGATCGTCAAACGACACGATTTCGATGTCATAGGTGGTGTCGCCGATGGTATAGCCGCCGGTCTCGTTGATCCAGGCGGCGCGCGTCTCCATCGAGCGCTGGTTGGAAATGCCCCAGGCCGCCGCCGGGCCGCTCGTGACCCCGACGAAGCCGATCTTGAGCGTCGGATTCTCGGCCAGCGCGCCGGTGCTCGTCAGCGCCGAGAGCGCAACCGCCGCCATGGTGGATTTCAATATCGTTCTGCGTTTCATGACTTTCTCCTCTGTTGAGCGTGACCCGATCGCCTCTGTGCCGGGGTTCACAAACCTATTCTTCGGTGCAGGCTGGTAACAGGGAAGTATTGTTAACAATACATGTCAACAAAAATATCGCGCGGACAACACAATCGAGAGGCTCCGTGTTGACCTCTTGCGCGGTTGGTGTCTTTTTTAGGCACATGCGTAACTCTGCCAGCGGGGGTCCAGAGCTTTGAGCGTGCGGCACATTCGGGATGCGGATTCTTCGCTTGACGACGAACACAGGATCGTTGACCGGATCTACAGCGCGGTGATGCAGCAGGCCCTCGCGCCCAGAACCAAGCTGAGCGAGGCCACCATCTGCGAGAGTTTCGGTGTCGGGCGGATGCGCGCCCGCCGAGCGCTTTTGCTGCTGGCGAGCCAGGGCATTGTCGAATTGCGCTCGAACCGCGGGGCCTTTGTGGCGAGCCCGGACCAAAGGGATGCCGACGAGATTTTCGAGGCCCGCATCCATATCGAGCCAAGCCTGACAGCCCAGGTGGCACAGCGCTACGACGCGGCGGGCCTGAGGACATTGCGCGATCATGTCGCCAAGGAAAAAAGCGCGCGAGCCTCCGAGAACAGGCAGGAAATCATCCGTCTGTCGGGAGAGTTTCATGTTCTCATCGCAACCGTGTCCGGCAATGGCTTTCTCACCCGCACCCTGCGCGAACTGGTGACGCGGACATCGCTTATCGTGGCGATGTTCGGATCGGGGCCGGCATCATGCTGCCGCGAGGACGAGCATGAAACGATCCTCGACGCCATCGAGGCGCGCGATGCCTCTCGCGCGTCAGACCTCGCAAGGGCGCATCTCGAGACGATCCGACGCAATCTGGACTTCACCAAGACCCCTGACTCCGGCTCCGATCTGGTCAGCGTTCTGCGGTCACCATCCTTCTCCGGTTCGGTCACAAGCCAGACGGCCGCGCCGAAGGAATTGAAGAATTTCGCCAACGGGTCGTGATCGAAATCGCGCTGGCGGGCACACGTGCCAATGCGCGCAAGCGTGAGACCGAACGTTGTTTGCGGCCTGTGTCGGTCTCTCAATATGGCCGAAAGGAGCTTCTGGCGATGACGGATGGCTTTCGCGAAAGCAAGCAAGGCTGGCGCGCGCTGCTGCTCGATCTCTAGCGCCTCAAGTTGATTTACTGATTTTTGATTTGTTTTTTGGTACCGCCTCCCTGGCTTGAACAGGGGACCTCTGGATCCACAATCCAGCGCTCTAACCAACTGAGCTAAGGCGGCACTGGAGGGCGATTTAACTTTACCGCTCTGTGATTGCAAGCCCGTTCTGACGCCTGCGGCCCTTGTCAGCCATGGACAAACCCGCTAGCAAACTTCGCAGATCGAGGAGGCGGCCATGGGCATCAATACCGAGCGCGACATCGAGGCCAATCTTCAGATCGGACCGACGGATCAGGGCATGGTGCGGCTGTTCATCGAGGCGCAAGGCCTCGAGATACCCATGGATTTCGACCCGGAAGAGGCCGAGGAGATCGCCGAGGAACTGCGTGCCGCCGCGGCTGCGGCGCGGCGCAAGGGGTCATAGGCCGGGATCGCTCAGGCGCTGAACCCGGCGCGCGGCGTCGCGGGCAAAGCGCCGGATGAGGGCTGTGCGGCGCGCCGGTGCCAGCCGCGTCCCGGGAGCCATGCGCAGGATTTCGGCATCGTAATCGTCGGCGATGATGAGGCCGGTGCCTTCCGGCAGAAGGTCGGTAGGGAAATCCGCATCCACCGCCCAGAAATACCGGTCACACCAGTCAAGATAGCCCTGCCACTTGCCATCGCCGAGGTAATCGGCGCGGCTCGATTTGCATTCCACCACCCAGATCTCTCCCTTGGGCCCAAGCGCCATGACATCGACACGCCGCCCGCGTTCGGGAACGAATTCCTCCAGTGCCGCGAAATCGAGGCTGGAGAGGTGCCGACAGACGCCGCGCGCAAGGCGCTGACCGGGCAGGCGGGGGCGAAGGGTCTGTGCCATGGTGAAATTATGAACAGAACACGAACGTGCGCAACCCCTTGTCGTGGGACCTGCAAACGCCTACTTCTGCGATGTGACGGGTGCTGCTCTTCTCGACAACGGTTGCATTCCAGTGGCCTTAAGCAATTCCGAGGGAGTTGGCTCTGTCCGGATCCTGGTCCGGTTACCCGACGCCCACCTGTATATACAGGTCCTCGGGAATGAGAACACCGAACGGCTGCGGCGGGCCCGTCACACCCTCCGGCAACACCATGAAAAACGCGGGATTACTGCCCGCGCCACGGCGTCCGGTTGCGGGCCTCCACCCGCACGGGGATGGTCGCATACTCGCGCCGCATCACGCGCTGACGGTGGCCGCCGCGCGGCTCGTCATCGTCATCATCCTTCATCCGCATGACGGCAATGGCGAATTGCACCCCGGCAAAGACGATACCGTTGGCCAGCCAGAGAATCAGCACGGCCAGCACGCCCTTGTCCGAATGGGTCACGAGATGCCAGAGATTGGCGATGTTGAACCACAGGAGCATGGCCACAAAGACGCCCGCGAGGCCAAAGCCGATGGCAACCTGCGTGATGTAGAGGCGAATGAGCTTGGGCATGGCGGACCTCCGTTACTCCGCACATAAGCCTAAGACGTTAAGAATGAATTACAAGCGTTGAAATACGGATGTGACCCGGACAGCGGCCCTCCGCTCAGCGGCAATAGGGCCCGCCCCGGTGCCGCGCGGTATCGAAATGAAAGTGATCGCGGTGGTGGCGGTCCGATTCGGGGCCGAGCACCGTGCCGAACGGCCCGCAGGCATCGCGATGCAAGCGTCTGAGAATGCGCCCCTTCTGCCCCCGGTCCCAATCCTCGAGCACCGAGATTTCCGAACCATCGCGCAGTTGCAGCGCGGCGATGTCGATGGCGCGGCCCTTGCCGTGTTCGGAGATGCGCGCGCCGCTTTGGTGGTTGCGGGTGCGGCAGACGTAATGCGCCGGCACGCGCAGGCCCACAAGCCCGCCCCCCATGCGCCCCACCTCCGGCTGCGCGCTCTCGCGCACCCATTGGCCGAGGCTGCGCGCGGTCGGGCAATCGAGCGTGGCAGGCTGGCTGAGGCGCACACCATGCACCGCTTCGAGGCGCACCGCGCGCTCGACCCCGCAGCCCGGGACCTGATCGGGGACAAGGCCCGAGACCGTGCCCGAGAGACCCGGCACGCCGCACAATTCTCCTGCGCGGCTCACCTCAGTGTCACCGCGCCCGCAAGAGGTGGCCATGAGGGCGAGGGCGAGGGCAAGCGCGGACCTCATGCCTTTTTCGCCCGCCCGAAATCGGGCGCGTCCACGTCCTGACCAGCCTCGATGATGCCGCGACGGATCGCGCGGGTGCGGGTGAAATAGGCGTGCAGGTGATCGCCGTCGCCGGTACGGATGGCGCGTTGCAGCGCGAAAAGCTCTTCGGTGAAGCGGCCCAGAATCTCCAAAGTCGCCTGACGGTTGTTGAGAAACACGTCGCGCCACATGGTCGGGTCCGAGGCCGCGATGCGGGTGAAATCGCGGAAACCGGCGGCGGAATACTTGATCACCTCGCTGTCGGTCACGCGGCGCAGATCGTCGGCCACGCCCACCATGGTATAGGCGATGAGATGCGGCGCATGAGAGGTCACCGCCAGCACCAGATCGTGATGCTCGGCCTCCATCTCGTCGGTATGGCTTCCCAGCGCCTGCCAGAACGCCTCCAGCCGCTCGACGGCGGCGCGGTCGCTGCCCTCCTGCGGCACGATGAGACACCAGCGGTTGTCGAAAAGCTCGGCAAAGCCCGCGCGTGGCCCGGAATGCTCGGTCCCCGCCAGCGGATGCGCGGGGACGAAATGCACGGTGTCGGGCAGATGCGGCGCCACCGCCTCGATCACCGCTTTCTTGACCGAGCCGACATCGCTGACCGTGGCCCCCGGTTTCAGCACCGGGCCGATTTCGGCAGCGACCGCGCCCATGGCCCCCACCGGCACGCAGAGCACCACAAGATCCGCGCCCGTCGCGGCCTCGGCGGCGCTGTCGCAGACGCGGTCACAGAGGCCGATCTCACGCGCGATTGCACGGGTCTCTGCGGTGCGGGCATAGCCCGTGATCTCGCCCGCCACGCCCGCACGCCGCATTGCATGGGCCATGGACGAGGCAATGAGGCCAAGCCCGATCAGAGCCACGCGCTCATAGATCACGCTCATCGCGCGCCTGCCTTGAATTGCCCAACGGCATGGGCGACACGGCGGCAGGCGGGCTCGTCGCCCACGGTGATGCGCAGGCAGTTGGGCAGTTTGTAGCCCGCCACGCGCCGCACGATCAGCCCCTCGGACCTAAGGTAGGCGTCGCAGGCTTCGGCCTCCTCGCGGCTGCCAAGCCGGGCCAGGATGAAATTCGCGGTCGATGTGTCGGAGGGCACGCCATGCTCGGCCAGCGCTTCGGCCAGCCAGGCGCGCAGGCGGGTGTTCTCCTCGCGGCATTTCTCGGCCCAGGCGGTATCGCGTATCGCCGCCTCGGCGGTGGCAAGCGCCGCGCTCGAGAGGTTGAACGGCCCGCGCACCCGGTTGAGCACATCGACGACATGCCCCGGCCCGTAGCCCCAGCCGACGCGCAGCCCGCCCAGCCCGTAAAGCTTGGAAAAGGTGCGCGTCATCACCACGTTCTCGCGCGCCTCGACCAGCGCTGCGCCGCCATCATAGCCCTCGACATATTCGGCATAGGCCCCGTCGATCACCAGAAGCGCGCGGTCGGGCAGCCCCTCGGCCAGACGGCGCAATTCTGCCTCGCCGATCATCGTTCCGGTGGGGTTGTTGGGATTGGCGACAAAGATCAGTCGCGTGGCCTCGGTGCAGGCGGAAAGGATCGCGTTCACATCGGTCACGCGCTCGCGTTCGGGCACCTCGACCGGGGTTGCGCCATTGGCCAGCGCGCTGATGCGATACATGGCAAAGCCATGCTCGGTATGGATCACCTCATCGCCGGGACCGGCATAGCACTGGCAGAGAAAGGCAATGATCTCGTCGCTGCCCACACCGCAGACGATACGCGCGGGATCAAGCCCGTGAACCTCGGCGATGGCCGCGCGTAGCGAAGCGTGATCGGTGGACGGGTATCGATGCAGATCGAACGCCGCGCGGCGGAACGCCTCCTTGGCGGCCTCGGAGGGGCCGAACGGGTTTTCGTTGGAGCTGAGCTTGACCACATTGGCCACACCCTCCACATGCGAGGCACCGCCCTCGTAAAGGGCGATGTCGAGGATGCCGGGTTGCGGCGCGATCTGGGTCATGGCAGGTCTCTCCTTGGCCGTTCCCGTATCTAGCCTCGGGCGCGGGGCAAGGAAAGATTGAAACTGCCACCAAAGGGGCTCTGTGGCCCTCGGGTCTCATGCCGACGGTAGACCACCGCTTTCGGGGGGATGACGGTGCGCCGGTGGCCAAGCGCACGTCAATCGCGGCGCGCGATCAGGCGGTCTTGAGGCTGCGCAGCAACTCGAACAACTGCGCGCGCCGCCGGGCCTGCCGGGCCGCGCGGTGATAGGGCAGGGCGGGGGCCGCCTCGTTGCTGTGTTTCACCACGGATTTGAGCCACCGCTGTTTCATCTGCCTTGTCCTTTTGCTCGATTGCCGCCTTGGGCATTGTTTCGGTTAAGGCAACGATGCTCCCGGTTTGAGGCCGTGATTTGACAAAACCGGGATAATATCGGGCAGAGTAAGACTTTCTTTCGCCGCAATCCAAGCGGGTCACACGGCAAAGTCCGCCTCGCGCATGAGCCGGTTCGAGGCGGTCTCCACCTCCTCCTCCAGCCGCGCGAGAAACACGTGCTTCTCAAGACCGGGGGCGATCTCGGGCAGGTATTCGATCACCGCTACCCCCGGCTTGCGGTAGATGCCGCGCTTGGGCCAGAACACGCCCACATTGGTCGCAACCGGGTGGCAGGTCTGCCCCAGTTGCTCATAGAGAACGGCGGTGCCGATCTTGTAGGGGCGCACATCTCCCGGCGCCACCCGCGTTCCCTGGGCGAAAATGATGAGCTGACCGGGCCGCGCCAGCCCGCGCGCGACGTCGGCCACCATCTTCTTGATCGCCGCGCCGCGCTTGCCCCGGTCCACCGGCACACAGCCGATGCGCAACCCGTATTGGCCAACGATGGGTGCCCAAATCAATTCGCGCTTCATGATGAACTTGCCGGAGGGCAGGCTGCCGAAGATCATCAGGATGTCGAGAAAGCTCTGATGCTTGGCAGCGACCAGCACCGCGCCCGAGGGCGGCGTGCCGCGCACCTCGGTCTTCAGCCCCACCATCCAGCCTGCGGTCCAGCAGACCCAGCGGCAATAGCTCTTGCACGCCGCCAGGGCACCGCGCGGGCTGAGCAGGGCCCAGGGTAGAAAGCCAATGCCGATCACCCCCAGCATGACATACATCTGGCAAACGAAAAGCAGCGAGCGCACCCATTGCACGACATATCTCATGGCATTTCCTCCAGTGTGCGGCGCGCGGCGGTCAGCGTCGCCCCAAAGGCCACCAGCCCCGCGAGCGGCGGAATGACGAAGGGCCAGAGCCAGTGCCAGCCCTGAAAGCCGAGGCCCGTCAGAAACCCGCCCTCGACCTGCGCCGCAGGCAGCGCGAGAATCGCCAGACAGCCCAGAACCGTGCCGATCGCCGCCCCCGCCAGCCCGCGCGCGGCAAAGCGGCGGACGAAGGCGCGCGCGATATAGCCGTCCTGCGCCCCCACCAGCCGCAACACGCTGATCACCTGCGCATTGGCGGCAAGGGCGGCCTGCGCGGCGAGCGTGATCATCGCCGCCGTCGCCGCCGCGATGAGGCCAAGCGCGACCAGCCCAAGCAGCCGCAGCCGCCCCGCCGCGCGCGTCAGCGGCTCGCGCCAGCGGGTGTGATCGTCAAGCACGGCGCCCGGCACCTCGGCCGCCAGCCGCAGCCGCAGGCCCTGCGCGTCGAACCCCGCGCCGGTCTCGATCACCTCGATCAGGCGGGGAATGGGCAGTTGATCGAGCGGCAGGCCCGGGCCGAACCACGGCTCCAGCAGCGCCGCCTGCTCGATATCCGAAAGCGCGCGGGCGCGCGCCACGCCGGTCGTCGTCTCGAGCACCCGCAACGCCGCGGCGGTCTGCGCGGCCATCTGCGCCTCCGGGGCCGAGATGCGCACGGTCGCGGTGCGCGCAAGCTCGTTGCCCCAGCGATCCGCAAGCCGCCCCGTCGCCAACGACAGCGCCAGCGCGAAGACCGCGAGAAACGCCATCGCCCCCGCGCTGAAGAGCGTGAGCCAGGCCGTGAACCCGGTGGGCGGCACGACCCGGTCGGCCTGCGCGTCCCCCGCAAGCATCCCCCGCACCGCGGTCATGTCGAGCCTCAAAGGTCCGCCCCCGCGAATTGCAACCGCCGCGACGCGATCCGCAGCACCCGCGTCTGCACATGCGCCTTGGCCGCGCGGATGAGCGCCAGATCATGCGTGGCGATAAGGATGGTCTTGCCCATGCGGTTCAGTTCGATCAGCAGGCGCAGCAGGCGCTGCGACATCTCCCAGTCCACGTTGCCGGTGGGCTCGTCCGCCAGCACCACATCGGGCGACATGATCACCGCGCGCGCCAGCGCCGCGCGCTGACGTTCTCCACCCGACAGTTCCGGCGGCAGGGCCTGCGCGCGCTCCTTGAGACCGACCCAGCCCACCAGTTCGCGCAGGTTCGGCTCCTCGGCCAACAGGTCGCGCCCCGAAACCGACAGCGGCAGCGCGATATTGTCCGCGACGCTCAGATGATCCAGAAACTGGCAATCCTGATGCACCACCCCGATGCGGCGGCGCGCCATGGCCACGTCGTCGCGTGTCATCTCGCGCCGGTCCTGCGCAAACAGGCGCACCGTGCCAGAACTTGGCACCAACGCGCCGTAGCACAGCTTCAGCAGCGTCGTCTTGCCCGACCCGGACGGCCCGGTGAGGAAATGGAACGAGCCGGGCGCAAGCGAGAGCGACACATCGCCCAGCAACTCACCCCCGCCATAGGAATAGGCCACAGATTCAAGCTCGATCACCGCACCGCCCCTTGTGTCCAGCAGCCCCCTTCATGCCCCAGAGGCCACACATGTGCAATCACTGCACGCGTGATTCGCTTTGTCCTTTTCCATGAGCGGTGAAGCGCTTATGGTCCTTAACAACGAGCACAACCCAAGAAGCGGAACAGGCGGCAGGGGGTGAAATGAGGCTGACATGTCCGAATTGCGGGGCGCAATACGAGGTGCCCGATGCGGTCATCCCTGTGTCGGGCCGCGATGTGCAATGCTCGAACTGCGGCAATACGTGGTTTCAGCATCATGCCGACCATGCCCCGGACGACACGGAAACGGAACCGGAGCCAGAGGCGGTTGAGCCAGAGCGTGAACCGGAGCCAGAGCCGGTCCCCGAGGATGTGCCTGTATCCCCGCCGGAAGCGGCCCCCGAACCGCTGCCACAGCCGGGGCCGCCCCCCGCCGCGCAACGCCGCATCGACCCCGAGATTGCCGAAATCCTGCGCGAAGAGGCCGAGCGCGAGCGCGCCGCGCGCGCGTCCGAGGCAGGCGACCGGCTTGAGACCCAGCCCGATCTCGGGCTTGACGCCCCCGCCTCCGACGAACGCAGCCAACAGGCCCGCTCGCGCATGGAGCGGCTGCGCGGCGGCGCGACCCGGCCAGAGCCCCCTCCCGAGGACACCACGCCCGAAGAGATCGACCCGCCCTCGCGGCGCAACCTTTTCCCCGATATCGACGAAATCAATTCCTCGCTCTCGGCGCACGAAGACAATGGTGCCGTCGTGCGCCCCCCCATCCTGCCCGAAGAGGCGCTGCCCACGCCTCGCAAGAGCGGCTTTCGCACCGGCTTTCGCCTCGCGGTGATCACCTGCGTGGTCGCGCTCATTGTCTATCTCATGGCCCCGACCATCACCGCCATGGCACCGGGTCTGGAACGCCCGGTTGCGCAATATGTCGCTGCGGTGGATGCTCTGCGGGGGTTGCTGTCACAGGCGGTCGCAGGGATCATCGGGCGGGGGTAGCGTCTGACTGATCTTCCGCATCGCCCCATTCCGGGCTGCGTGTCGGTCCAACCGGTCCCACGCCGGAACTGACCGTCCAGAGCGTGTCGCGTTCATTCGAATTCACACGACACACTCTAACTTATTGATTTCGCATGTTCGAGAAGCTCAAAACCGGTTCCCACTTTTGAGCAACATGCTCTAGAACCGCTCCAGCAGCCGCTTGAGATACTCAAGCTCCACATCCGGGCGCGCGCCCTCGCCCGAGCGGCGGCGGATCTCGTCCAGCAGGTCGCGCGCGCGGCGATAGACATCGTCGCCCTGAAGCAGGTTGTCCTGCGTGCCCGCGTTGCGCCCCTGACCCCGTTCGCGGCCCAGCGGATCGGCCTGCGCCATGCCCGGCTGTCCCTGCTGTCCGTTCTGCCCGCCGGGCTGGCCCTCCTGTGCCATCGCCTCGCCCATGTTGCGCATCCCCTCGCGGAGCGCCTCCATTGCGTCGGCCTGTTCGCCGAGCGCGCCCGCCAGATCGTCGTTGCGCAGCGCCTCCGCCGCGCCCTCCATCGAGCGTTCGGCGCGCTCCAGCGCATCGCGGGCGGCCTCGCCCGCCTCACCGCCCAGTTGCGGCAGACCGCCGCGCTGGCGCTCCAGCTCGCGGCGCAGCGCCTCCTGCCGCTCCGCAAGCGATCCGGCCTCATTGCCCTCCGCCTGATCCTGACCCTGACCGCCGGGTTGCGCGCCGCCTTCACCGCCGCCCTGCCCCTGCTGGCCGTCATGGCTCTGGCCGCGACCGTCACCGCCCGACCGGCCCTCGTTGCCCTGCGACTGGCCGCGCTGCGCATTGGGGTTGAACTGTTCCTGAAGATCGCGGAACGCCTGATCCGACAGGCCCTGCTGCTCGCGCAGCGTCTCGGCCAGACCCTCCATCGCCTGCTGGCCCTCCGACTGGCCCTGGCCTTGGGTGACCTGCATGTTCTCCATCATGCGCTGGAATTCCTCCAGCGCCTGCTGCGCCTCGGCAAAGCGGCCCTGTTCCATCAATTCCTGGATGCGGTCCATCATGTCCTGCAGATCCTGTTGGTTCATCTGCATCATGTTCTCGGCGCTTTGCTGGCTGCCGCCCTCCTCGTCCTCGCGCTGTGCCTCGGCCATCTTCTGGCGCAGATAGTCCTGCGTCGCGTCGCGCAGATCCTGCATCAGGCGCGCGATTTCCTCAGGCGTGGCGCCGTTCTTCATCGCCTCGCTGAGCCGCTCCTGCGCCGCGCGCATCCGTTCCAGCGCGTCGCCGATATCGCCATCCTCCAGAAGCAGCGCCAGATCCCACAGCGCCTGCGCGATCTCGTCACGCCCCGCCTCATCCAGCCCTTCGACCGCCTTCGCCTCCAGTTGCCGCAGAATCACCCGCAGCCGCAAATAGGCTTTCTCGGAGCGAAACAGCCCCTCGCGCGGCTTGTAGGACACCGCCCGCAGCACCTGCGCCACGCGCGCGGCATTGTCGCGCGTCCACAAAAGGTCGCGCCGCTGCTCGATCACCGCTGCCGCCAGCGGGTTGAAAAAGCGCCGCGCGGGGAGGGCCATCTCCACCGGGTCGGAAAGCCCGTCCTGCCCCGCAGCATCCGTAACCCGCAGCCGCAGCGTGACCGGCAGATGCGCCCAAGGGTGTTCCGACAGGTTCTCGATCAGCGTCTCGGTAAATTCCGCGCGGTTGCCGGTCAGCGGCAGCGGCAGATCGAGCGTGATCGCCTCGCGCGGCTCGGGGTCCGCCGCCAGACCATGCCGACGCTCGAGCCGGTCCATGTCGAGCGCGAAAACCGCCGCGCCCCCGGTCACGCCATAATCGTCGCGCGCCTCGAAGGGCTGGCTCATCTGACCGTCAAAGGTCGTCTTGGCCTCGCCCTCGATGATCGCCACCTCGGGGGCGGTGTCGGGCACCGCCGTCACCCGCCAGCCGCGCCCGCCCGGACCGGCAATCGTGATCTCCCCGTCGCGCGCGATGGTCAGGCTCTGCTCGGGTGCCTCCGGCGTGGCAACAGGCTCGCCCGAAACCGTCTCTTCCAGCCGCAGCGCCCCCACCTCGCCGTAGAAACGCAGCGTGACCCGGCTGCCTGCCGGAGCCTGTAGCGTCTCACCCTGATCAGCCAGGTAAAGGCTCGGCAGGCCGGTATGGACGGGCGGCTCGATCCAGCCTTCCCATGCCGGACCAGAGGCCAGCGCCGCGCCCGTGCCCGCCCCCGGCACGATCTGTGCCACGGTGCCCGCGCGCCAGACCGACCCAAAGACCAACCCCGTCACCAGCGCCAGAAGCGCCACGTATCGCATCCCGTAAGGGTCGCGCCGCGCCAGCCGCAGATCGGGAGAGACGGCGCGCGCGTCTTGCGCCCGAGCGGCCATGCGCGCCTGATGCGCGCGCCAGAGCGCGGCAGAGGCGGCATCGCCCGCCCCCACCGCCTGCACATCGCCCAGCGCCGCCAGGGGCCGCCCCGGCATCACCGCATCGACCCTCGCCAGCGCCTCGGCGTGCGCGGGCCACTGAAAGCGCCGCCAGCCCCGAACGCCAAAGATCATCGCCGCCAGCGCGATGACGCCCGCCGCCGCCTGTGCCACCGCCAGCGGCACCAATTCGTGCAGGCCCAGCAAGACCGCCGCCGCCCCAGCCGCCAGCACGCTCCACAAAGGCCAGAAGGCGCGCACCAGCCGCTCGGCAAGCAGTCCCGCCCAGGTCAGCCACAGAACCCGGCGCAACCGCGCCAGAATCGGGGTCAGAAGCTCGCCTTGCTCGGTCATCGCGTCACCGCTCCTATCCGGCCCTTGACGCGCCGTGCGTCAGAGCCACTCGGGGATGGTATCGCGATTCAGCATTTCGTCAAAGCTTGGACGCGCACGGATCACGGCAAAGTCACGCCCGTTCACCAGAACCTCGGGGATCAGGGGCCGTGTGTTGTATTCGCTCGCCATCACCGCGCCATAGGCCCCGGCGCTGCGGAACGCCACCAGATCGCCCGCCGCCAGCGGGGGCATCTGGCGCGCGCGCGCGAAGGTATCGCCGCTCTCGCAGACGGGCCCCACAACGTCATAGGGGCGGTGCTCTACCCCCGGCGCGGGTTCGATCACCGGGACGATATCGTGATGCGCATCATACATGGCCGGGCGAATGAGGTCGTTCATCGCCGCGTCGAGAATGAGAAAATCGCGCCCCTCGCCCTCTTTCACGTAGATCACCCCGCTCACCAGCACGCCGGCATTGCCGACGATCAGGCGACCCGGCTCGATCTCGATCTCGCAATCCAGATGCCCCAGCACCTCGCGGATCAGCGCGCCGTATTCGGTGGGCAGGGGGGGGGCCTCGTTCGAGCGGGTATAGGGAATACCCAAGCCCCCCCCCAGATCGAGACGGCGGATGTCATGACCATCGGCGCGCAACGCATGGGTCAGCTCGGCCACCTTCTCATAGGCAGCGCGAAAGGGCGCAAGCTCGGTCAACTGGCTGCCGATATGCACGTCGATACCAACCACCTCCAGCCCCGGCAGTCGGGCCGCTTCGGCATAAACGGTGCGGGCGCGAGAAATCGGAATGCCGAACTTGTTCTCGCTTTTGCCGGTGGCGATCTTGGCATGGGTTTTCGCGTCCACATCCGGATTGACCCGGATGGTGATCGGGGCAACCTTGCCAAGGCTTGCCGCCACCTCGCTCAGCACGCGCAGCTCGGGCTCACTCTCGACATTGAACTGCCGGATCCCGCCGATCAGCGCCACGCGCATTTCCTCACGCGTCTTGCCCACGCCCGAGAACACGATCCGCTCCCCCGGCACGCCCGCCGCGATCGCGCGGGCATATTCCCCGCCCGAAACCACATCCATCCCCGCGCCAAGCGCCGCCAGCGTGCGCAAGATCGCCTGATTGCTCGCCGCCTTCATGGCGTAGCACACCAGATGATCCATCCCCGTCAGCGCCTCGTCGAAGAGGCGATAATGCCGCGCCAGCGTCGCGGTGGAATAGCAATAGAACGGTGTGCCCACCGCTGCCGCGATCTCCGGCAGCGGCACCTCCTCGGCATGCAGCACACCGCCCCGGTAGATAAAATGATCCAAGCCCTAGCCCCGCTTCATCTTGCCAGAAATATCCAAATCGCTCACGCCTGCCGCAGGCCGCGCAAGAAAAGATAGAGCGGCAGGCCGCAACTGACCCCGATGCCGAACGTCGCCGGAATCGCCAGCAGGCCCAGCCAGCGCCGATGCTGCACCGCCTCGGCCACGACCCAGACCGTCAGCGTCACGGCGGCAATCGTCAGGTCCCAGACCAGCCCCGATGTGGCCGCGTTGACATGCCAGGCATCGACCATCGCCATCAGGTCATAGCCGTTCTCACCGAACCACGCCAGAAACCACGACATCGGATGCACCGCGCCCCAGAGCGCCAGCGCCAGCCAGACCCATCTCACAGGCTCACCCCCACGCCGACGCTGACCCCGTTGTTCGAGGCCCCGGCGGTGACATTTCCCACCTTGACGCCCACCCCCGCCGAGACGTTCCCGCCGCTGCCGGCCGTCACCACGGTGTCGACCTTGGGCCGCACCGGATCGCCCTCCACGCCGCAGCCCGCCAGCGTGAGCGCGGACATCAGAACCAAGAGCCTCATTTCAAACGCTCCTTCCAGCGCGCCACCTGCACGCGCACCTGTTCGGGGGCGGTGCCGCCGTAGCTCATCCGTGACGCCACCGAATTATGCACGCCCAGCACATCATAGACCGCTGCGGTGATTTCGCCATGCACCTCTTGCATCTCGTCAAGGCCGAGATCCGGCAGGTCACAGCCCCGCGCCTCGGCGCGGGCCACAAGACTGCCGGTGACGTGATGCGCATCGCGGAACGGCATGTCCAGCACCCGCACCAGCCAATCGGCCAGATCCGTCGCGGTCGAAAAGCCGGACCCGGCGGCGGTCTCCAGATTGTCCTTTTGTGCCTGCATGTCGCGGACCATCCCCTCCATCGCCGCCAGCGCCAGCATCAGGTTGTCGGCGGCATCAAAGACCTGTTCCTTGTCCTCCTGCATGTCCTTGGAATAGGCCAAGGGCAGCCCCTTCATCACCATCATCAGCGCCACATTGGCCCCGAAAATGCGCCCCACCTTGGCGCGGATCAATTCCGCCGCGTCGGGGTTCTTCTTCTGCGGCATGATGCTTGATCCGGTCGAGAACCGATCCGACAAAGCGACAAAGCGGAACTGCGCAGAGGACCAGATCACCAATTCCTCGGCAAAGCGGCTCAGATGCATCGCGCAGATGCTGGCCGCACCCAGAAATTCCAGCGCGAAATCGCGGTCGCTCACGGCGTCGAGCGAATTGGCACAGGGGCGATCAAACCCCAACGCCCGCGCCGTCATCTCCCGATCAATCGGAAAGCTGGTTCCGGCTAGCGCCGCCGCGCCCAGCGGGCATTCGTTCATCCGCACCCGCGCGTCCCGCACCCGGCTCAGATCGCGGCCGAACATCTCGACATAGGCCATCATGTGATGGCCCCAGGTGACGGGCTGCGCGGTTTGCAGATGGGTGAAGCCCGGCATCACCCAATCCGCCCCCGCCTCGGCCTGTGTCACCAGCGCGCGCATCAACGCTTGCAAGGCCTGATCCACCGCATCCAGTTGATCGCGCACCCAGAGCCGGAAATCCGTGGCCACCTGATCGTTGCGCGAGCGGCCCGTATGCAGCCGCCCCGCCGGCTCCCCCACCAAAGCCTTCAATCGCGCCTCGACATTCATGTGAATATCCTCAAGGGCGGTCGAAAATGCGAATTCCCCCCCCTCGATCTCTGACAAGACCGTGAGAAGCCCTTCCCTCATGGCCTCGGCATCCTTATCACTGACAATACCTGTGGCGGCCAGCATGGCGGCATGGGCACGCGACCCGGCGATATCCTGCGCCGCCATCCGCTTGTCGAATGAGATCGAGGCATTAATTGCCTCCATGATCGCATCCGGCCCGGCGGCGAAGCGGCCGCCCCACATCTGGTTCGAGGTCGTGTCAGTCATGTCTTTTGCCCTTCGGAGGGATTTATGAGAACCATTCGTCAGCTCGTCCTTTATATGTCCCTCGCGCTTGGTGCAAACGCCGCTGTGGCCGATACCGCAGCCCTTGAGGCGCTGCGCGACGGGCACATGAAAAAGCTCATGTTCCACGCCGCGCCCAAACCCGCCCCGCTCACCGAATTCGAGCGTGCAGACGGCACGACCGGCACGCTTGCCGATTATCGCGGGCAGCATGTGGTGCTGAATTTCTGGGCCACATGGTGCGCGCCCTGCCGCGCCGAGATGCCGACGCTCGCCAATCTCCAGACCGAGTTGGGCAGCGAGGCGTTTTCCGTCGTGACCATCGCCACCGGCCGCAACCCACCGCCCGCGATGAAGAAATTCTTCGACGAGATCGGCGTCACCAACCTGCCGCTGCACCGCGACCCCAAGAGTGCACTTGCCCGGGAAATGGGTGTCTTCGGCCTGCCCATCACGGTGATCCTCGACCCCGACGGCCATGAGCTTGCGCGGCTCACCGGCGACGCCGATTGGGACAGCGACAGCGCCAAGGCGATTATCCGGGCGCTGGTCGAGGGGACGGCAGAGGGCTGAGTTCGGGCAAGCGTCAGGCGGGGGGTGTCCTGCCCGTCCGGCATCCAGTGTCGTCCAGTGTCGTCGTCCCGTCCTCATCCGCGACTTGCCCATCCCGGGCGGGGCGGGTAGTTTCGCGCTGTGACCGGGGGTCAGGGCGTCGGTCATCATTGAAATCCGGTTGGTCGGGTGGTCTCTATCCGACTGCGTTTCGCCCTCACCGCAACGGCGACATGACCCCTGCCGTTGCGCCAACCAGATCTTGAAAGGGCGTTTGATGGCGCAGTTTTCCAGAATGATCCGCGTTCTCGCACTCTGCACGGGTCTGGTGCCAGGTTTGGCCATGGCGCAACAGGCGGCACCCGCCCCGCCCGTGACGGTGGTGACACTCTCGCCGCAGGATGTGACGTTGACTTCGCTTTTGCCGGGGCGGGTGGCGGCCTCGGCCGAGGCAGAGGTGCGCCCACAGGTCAATGGCATCATCACCGAACGCCTGTTCGACGAGGGCGCGGATGTGACGATGGGCGACCCGCTCTATCAGATCGACACCGCCACCTATGAGGCCGCCGTGCGACAGGCGCGCGCCAGTGTGGCGCAAGCCGAGGCGCAATTGCGGGCGGCAGAACGCGAGGCACGCCGGCTGGTGGAATTGCAAGCGCGCAACGTGGCCAGCGAACAGGCGCTGGATGAGGCGACATCGACCCGCGATTCGGCGGCGGCGGGGCTTGATCTGGCCGAGGCGCAGCTCAATTCCGCCGAGATCGAGCTGTCGCGCGCCACGATCCGGGCGCGGCTATCGGGGCGTATCGGCCTGTCGAAGACCTCACAGGGGGCGCTTGTGACCGCCAGTCAGGCAGAACCGCTGGCGGTGATCCGCACCATAGATCCGGTTTATGTCGACGTGACCCAATCCGCCGCCGAGCTTCTGCGCTGGCGTCGCGGCGAGACGGCGCGCGACCTTGAAGGCGCGGACGCCACGGTGCGGTTGCGGCTGGCGGACGGATCCGACTTTGGCGAGACGGGACATCTCAAGGCGGCAGAACCGAACGTGAACCCGCAAACCGGCGTCGTCACGCTGCGGATGCAGTTCGACAATCCCGATCTTCTCTTGCTGCCGGGCATGTATGTGCTGGTGGAAATGCCCGTGGAAAAGGCCGAAGCGGTCTATCTCGTGCCGCAGGAGGCCGTGATCCGGGACCGGCGCGGGCGGCCCATGGCCTGGGTGGTCAATGGCGCGGGCGTGATCGAGGAACGCGCGCTCAGCGTCATTCAGGACCGGGGTAACGCCTGGGTGGTGGATGCGGGGCTGAACCCCGGTGATCGCGTGATGGTGGCGGGATTTCAAAAGGCCGCGCCCGGTGCCACGGTCACACCCGAAGAGCGCGCCGACGCGCCGCAACAGTAACCAACCGGGCAGGGATTATTCCGCATGGCCAGCTTTTTCATCGACCGCCCGGTATTCGCATGGGTCATCTCCATCCTGATCATGGGGGTCGGGGTTCTGGCCATCCTGATCCTGCCGGTCGCACAGTATCCGCAGATCGCACCGCCCTCTGTCACGGTTTCGGCCGCCTATCCCGGGGCCTCTGCCGATACGGTGGCCAACACGGTCACGCAGGTGATCGAGCAGCAGATGACCGGGCTGGATGGTCTTCGGTATTTTTCGTCGCGCTCGACCTCGGCGGGGAGCGCAGAGGTCACCCTGACCTTCGAGACCGGCACCGATGCCGACATCGCGCAGGTTCAGGTTCAAAACAAGCTGGGACAGGCCACGCCGCTTTTGCCCGAGATCGTGCAACGGCAGGGTATCACGGTCGAGAAATCGTCCGCCGGGTTCCTGATGGTGGTGGGGATGATCTCGACCGATGGCACGCTCGAACAGGTGGACCTGTCGGATTACATGGTCACGAACCTTGTTGATGAACTGAGCCGGATCGCGGGGGTCGGATCGGTCAATGTGTTCGGCGCGCAATATGCGATGCGCATCTGGCTTGATCCGTCCAAGCTGGCAGGGTTCGGCCTGACGCCGTCGGATGTGGTGGCGGCGGTTTCGGCGCAGAACGCGCAGATCTCGGCGGGCGCTTTTGGCGCGCTCCCGACAGTCGAGGGACAGCAGCTTAACGCCACGGTCACCGCGCAATCGCTGCTCGGCACGCCCGAGGAGTTCCGCCAGATCGTTCTGCGCGCCGAGACCGATGGCGGTCTCGTGCTGCTTGACGATGTGGCGCGGGTCGAGATCGGGGCGGAAAACTACGCCACCACGGCGCGGTTCAATACGGACCCGGCGGCGGGCATGGCGATCACCCTCGCACCCGGTGCCAATGCGCTCGATACCGCCCGCGCGATCAAGGAGCGGATGGCCGAATTCGCCCGGTTCTTTCCCGAAGGTGTCGATTACGTGATCCCCTATGACACCACGCCCTTTGTCGAGATTTCGATCAAGGAGGTGGTCAAGACCCTGTTCGAGGCGATTGGCCTCGTGTTCCTCGTGATGTTCCTCTTCCTGCAGAACCTGCGCGCCACGCTCATTCCCACACTGGCGGTGCCGGTCGTCCTGTTGGGCACCTTCGGCGTGCTGGCGGCGGCCGGGTTCTCGATCAACACGCTGACCATGCTGGCGATGGTTCTGGCCATTGGCCTCTTGGTCGATGACGCCATCGTGGTGGTGGAAAACGTCGAGCGGATCATGGAGGAAGAGGGCCTTGGCCCCCGTGAGGCCACGCATAAATCCATGGGTCAGATCACCGGCGCGCTGGTGGGCATCGCCATGGTGCTCTCGGCGGTGTTCGTGCCGATGGCGTTCTTTCCCGGCTCCACCGGCGTGATCTATCAGCAATTCGCGATCACTATCGTTTCGGCCATGGCGCTGTCGGTGGTCGTGGCGATCACGCTGACACCGGCGCTTTGCGCGTCCCTGCTCAAGCCCAAGGGCCATGCCCCGGCGCGCGGACCGTTCGCATGGTTCAATACAGGGTTTGGCAAGCTCACCAATGGCTATGGTGGCACGGTGGGCTGGTCGGTGCGCCGACCGGTGCGGGTCTTCGTGGTCTATCTGGCGCTTGCACTCGGCATGGCGCTGATGTTCCTGCGCACACCCACCGGGTTCCTGCCCGAAGAGGATCAGGGTATTCTATTCACCCTCATCCAGACGCCCACCGGTTCGAGCGCCGAGCGGACGCTGGAGGTGATCAAGCAGGTCGAGGACTATTATCTGACGCAGGAAACCGATGTGGTGAATTCCATGTTCGGCGTCGTCGGCTTCAGCTTTTCCGGCAACGGTCAGAACATGGGCCTGGCCTTCGTGCAACTCAAGGACTGGGACGAGCGCCCGCGCCCGGATCAAAGCGTGCAGGCCCTTGCGGGCCGCGCCTTTGGTGCCTTCAGCCAGATCCGTGACGCCATGGTGTTTCCCGTCGTGCCGCCCTCGGTCATCGAGCTTGGCAATGTCTCGGGGTTTGATTTCTATCTGCAAGCGCGTGCCGGGCAGAGCCATGCCGACCTGATGGCGGCGCGCAATCAGCTTCTGGGCATGGCCGCGCAAAGCGATCTCATCGCCTCCGCGCGGCCCAACGGGCTGGAGGATGCGGCGCAGTTCAACCTCGATATCGACTGGCGCAAGGCGGGGGCCATGGGCCTTACCCCGACCGACGTGGGTCAATTGCTGCAAATCGCCTGGGCCGGGACCTACGTGAACGATTTCCTCGATCAGGGCCGGATCAAGCGGGTCTATGTGCAGGGCGAGGCCGATGCGCGGGCACAGCCCACCGATATCGAGAAATGGCGGGTGCGCAACGCCAGCGGCGGGTTGGTGCCGTTTTCCAATTTCACCGAAGGCCGCTGGGATTACGGCGCACAGGGCCTATACCGCTATAACGGCATCCCGTCGGTGCAATTGCAGGGCACGCCCGCGCCCGGCGTCTCGACCGGCGAGGCGATGGCCGAGATGGAGCGTCTCGTTGCGCAACTCGGGCAGGGGTATGAACTGGCCTGGACCGGCCTGTCACTCGAGGAACGCGAATCGGGCAGTCAGGCACCGCTGCTTTACGCGCTCTCATTGGCGGCGGTGTTCCTGTCGCTCGCGGCGCTTTATGAAAGCTGGTCGATTCCCTTTGCGGTGATGCTCGCCATGCCCATCGGTATCGTCGGCGCGCTCACAGGCGCGTGGATCGGCGGCTTCGAGAACGGGGTGTTCTTTCAGGTGGGCTTGTTGACGGTGGTCGGCCTGACCGGCAAGAACGCCATCCTGATCGTCGAGTTCGCCCGCGACCGATACGAGGCGGGCGAGGGCATCCTGGAGGCCGTGACCGAGGCCGCGCGCCAGCGGTTTCGGCCCATCATCATGACCTCCATGGCCTTTTCCCTGGGCGTTCTGCCGCTGGTGCTGAGTTCCGGCGCGGGCTCCGGCGGGCGCAATGCCATCGGCTCCGGCGTGCTGAGCGGGACGATTTCCGGCACGGTGCTGGGCGTGGTGTTCGTGCCGCTCTTCTTTGTCATCGTGACGCGGCTCTTCGGGCGGACCAAGCCGCGCGAGTGATCCTTTGTTCTTGTGTGAGGGCATCGGGCTCTGACGCCTTCCGTGCGGCGGTGGAAACTATCGCAGGCCGCGCCGGGCCAGATCGAGCGCCAGATCGCGCACCAGTCGCGCGCGCGCATCCGCCAGATCCGCGGGGGTCCGCTCGCCGCCGATACGGGTGCTCAGATCGAAAAGAAGCGCGCGGTCACCACCGTTTTCGGAGGTGACGAAATACTGTCCCGAGACCCCGAACGTGCCATCGGCCCGCGCGTGCATGGCCTCGACGCGGATTTCCACCTCGGCGGCGGCCGGATCCAGAAACGGCCACGGCTCCGAGGCCACGCGCGCGCCGGTGATCGCGGTCAGGTGCCGCGCCAGTTCGAGGGTCATCGCGCGGCCTGGATCGTCCGCCCACAAAAGCCCGCCGCTGGTGCGCAGACGCCCCGTCTCATCGGCGACAAAGATCGCCTCGCCCGCCGCATAGGTCGGCAGGGAGACCGTGCGCAGCGCGACGCTTGAATGGGCGATTCGCTGGGTTTCCGTGACCTGCGCGCGCGGCACGGCGATGCGCTCTTCGGGAACGGTGGCGCAGGCCGCAACCGCGACAAGGCCCGCGATCGAGATGGATTTGAACATGGGTCAGCGTCCTCGGATCAGGGAACTCGGATTGCGTTCGATGGCCCGCGCGAGCGCGGCGACGGCCCTGGCCGCGGCCTCGACCTCGCGCAGGGCGGTGCGGACATCCCGCCCGACGCCCCCCGTGGCCTGATAGCCCTCGAGCGTGGTATTGGCGCGCGCCAGCATGCCGCGCGCCTCGGCGATGAGACCGGGCAGGTCATTGCCGGCCGCGGCGAAGGTATCGGCGGCGCTGCGGGCGGACTCGAGTGTGGCGACGGCATTCTCCACCACGCCACCTGCCCGCAGGTCTTCCAGCACGAGGGCCAATTCGCCAAGCGTGCTGTTGAGCTGGCCGGGCAAGGCACGGGTCTCCGCCTGCCCGATCAGGGCATCCGCACTTTTCAGCAGCGCCGAGAGATCGGCGGCCAGCACGTCGAGGTCCACCGCACCCGCGCGCGCGGCGACTGCATCCAGCAGCTCGACCAGTTGCGGGATGCCTTCGGTGGCGGCACCGACGCCGCGCGCGGCCTCTGCCGCCTCGGTCAGCAGATCGGACACGCGCGCGGCCAGCGCCTGCTCGTTGATCTGCGCGATCAGGCTTTCAATCTCCGAGAGCGTCGCGTCAAGCCGCGCGGGCAGGGCCTGCGCCCCGGTCAGAAGCGCGTTCACATTGCCGGGCACGGCGCGGGTGTCGTCGCTGGCGATGAGCGCGTTGGCGTTCTGCATCAGGGTGATGGCCTGCGCCATGATCTCTTCGACCGGCAGCGCGTTGATCCGTTCGAACACGCCTTCGGCGGTGGCCGCGACATCGGCAATCTCGCTGTCGGTGGCGGGCAGGACCGGGGGCGCACCGTCGATCTCGGTGATCGCCGCTTCGGGCGCGTCCGGCACCTCGACCAGTTCCACCTTGAGGCCGCCGGTGAGGATCGACGCGGTGGCAAGCCGCGCGCGCAGGCCCGCGGCAACCCGCGCGCGCAGGTAATCGAGCGCAGCGGCAGGGCCGTTCTCGCCGCCAAGGCCAAGTCGGCCGGGCCGGATTGCCAGCGTCACCGCAAGGCGCACGTTGCCATCGCCAAAGCGCGCCTCGTCCACCACACCGTTGAGCGCCTCGACATCGCCGATGCGCAACCCGTTCAACTCCACCGGCGCGCCGGTGGCGAGGCCGGTAATGTTCTCGTCGAAGAGCACCGAAAGCGTCAGCGTCTCGCCCTCGTTACCGGCAAAGATACTGGCCTGGGCCGCGGCCTCATCGGCAAAGACGGTAAAGCGCGCGCCGGGATCGACGGGTGTGCCGCCCGAGAGCAAGGTATCGAACGTGATCCCCCCCGAGACCAGCGAGGCGATGGACGAAAAATCGATCGCAGCGCCCCCCGGACCGAAGGACACCGAGAACCCCGAGGCATCCCAGAACCGCGTCGCGCTGTTGATGAGCCGGTCATGCGGGGCGTAGATCACGGCCTCGGCCTCGGCGGTGCTGCCTTCGGAGGAGATGACCGGCTTGCCGATACGCCCCACCTCGATTCCGCGATAGAGGATCGGCGCGCTCTCGGTCAGGGACGCCCCGCCCGCAGCCCGCAGCATCAGTCGCACCCCGTCTTGCCCCAACCGGTCCAGCGGGGCGTCGGGCAAACCGTCAAACCGGGTGGCTGCCGTGCCCGGCTCATTGTCCCAAAGCCCTTCGATAAAGACACCCGAGAGCACCGTGTCGAGCCCCGAGACGCCCTGCGTCGTCACCCGTGGCCGCACCACCCAGAACCGCGCCTCGCCATCGACATAGGGGGCCACCGTCTTGTCCAGCCGCACCCTGACCAGCACCTGCCCCAGACCCTCGCCGAAGCCCACGTGCTCGACCAACCCGACCTTGACGTCACGATAGCGCAATTCCGTGCTGCCCGCGCGTACGCCGCTGGCATTCTCGAACCCGATCTCAATCAGCGGGCCGCGTTCCGCATAGCTCTGCCAGGCGATGGCCAGCACCACGACGAGCGCGGCAAGCGGCACGATCCAGACGATCGACAACCGCTGCCAGATCGGGCGGCTGGCGGGGCTGACCGGGGCCTCGGGCGGGGATGTGCTCTGGTCGCTCACGTGGGTCGCACCTTCGGTTTGCGGGCGCGCGGCACAGTGTCCGCGCTGTCCCAGATGAGGCGGCTGTCAAAGCTCTGCGCCGACAGCATGGTGAAGATCACCGAGAGCGCGAAGAACAGGCTCGCCCGTCCCGGCGTGATCGAGGCCAGCGCCTGAAGCTGCACCAGCGAGGACAGGATCGCCACCACGAAAACGTCGATCATCGACCAGCGCCCGATATAGTCCACCACCTCATAAAGGCGATGCCGCCAAGCCTCGGATATCTGCGGCCCGTGCCGGACCCCGATGGCGAGCCCCGCTAGCGCCACGAACTTGCCCACGGGGATGAGAACGCTGGCAATCAGGATGATCGCCGCCACCCCCCAGTTGCCGTGCCTTGCCAGTTCGACCGCACCGCCGACGATCGTGTCGCTCTGGGTGCTGACCAGCGTGCGCGTCTCCAGCATCGGGTAGAGATTGGCCGGGATATAGCAGCCCAGCCCTACCAGCCACCACGCCCAGACCTTTTGCAGCGACATCGCATCGCGCGATTGCAACCGGCTGCCGCAGCGCGGACAGCGCGCGGTGCCTGCGGGCGAGGGACGGGTGCAGCGGGTGCAGCCGACAAGCCCCTGTTCCCTTGCGGTTTTCACTCCTTCAGGGAGGTCCATATCGAATACCTGCACATCAATCGGTCACTTGCCACCACGAGCACGACGAGCACGGCAAAAAGCCATGCCGCCGGGCCAAAGATCACCTCTGCCAGATCGCTCAGCTTGACAAGGGCCACCGCGCAGCCAAGCGCGAAAATCTCGGCCATCGACCACGGCAGGAGTTTCTCCGACAGGCGGAACGCGTCCCGTGCATATGGCGCGGGCGGCCGGTCGCGGATGATCGGGGCCAGCACGTAGATCAGCAAGATCAGCCGCAGCGCCGGGATGATCACGATGAACAGAAGCACCGCCACCGCGACCCCCGACAGGACCCCGGAAAAGGCAAAGGCGGTATCGAGCACCGATGCCTCGTGCCGCACCCCGCCCGCGCCGATGGCGAGAAACGGAAATACAGTGGCCGCAGTGATCAGGATCAGCACGGTCAGAGCAAGCGCGATAAGCTGTTTGCCCGCCTTGCGCCGGGGCGCGATCAGCACGGTATGACAGCGCGCGCAATAGGCCCGCTCGCGCGCCGCCACCTTGGGCGCGCGATAGACCAGATCGCAGCTTGGGCAGACGATCATGCCATCGAGTTCGTCCGTTGCGTCGGGCATCGGTCCCTTTCATCCTTGTCGCGGGTGCATCGCGGCAAGTGCCGAGAGTGGGCGAAGCCGGGATGGAACTCAACCCCTTGGCGCCCTGAGGATGGGCGCGGCCCGGTTCGGCCGGATCGGGCGATGACGGCAGGGCATACATATCGACGCAGGGTGAAAAACCCACTGGACATGTCGCATATCGCGCCCTAAATGCCGCATATCCGCCGCGCAAGAATGTTGCGCAGCCAGTTCAAAGGGGGCAAGACATGCCGGGTTACAATTCGAAATTCGAACTGTCGGTCGAGGACATGGACCTGATCGAGACCGCGTTGCACCGCACGAGGACAGAGCTTTCGTCGCGCGCCATAGCGCCCGAGGGGATTGCCAACGAGGACGAGGCCCCCGCGGCGACCTTGCGCAGAGTTCATGACCTTCTGGGCCGGTTGCACAATCAGAAGGTGTTTTACCGTCCGCGTCGCGGGGGCTATGTCGGGGGCTGACCTGCCCCCGGATATGCCCTTGTCCCTGCCCGACCGCCTTACCGCGCGCCTGATCTCCACTGGCCTTGATGAGACCGAAGCCCGGAACGCGCGTCGACACGTGGGCGCGCTGACGCTCTCCAAGCTCGCCGACGGCCTTGTCGATCCCAAACTGATCCTGAGCTGGCTGCTGGGAAGCCTTGGCGCGCCCGCGGCGTTTGTGGCGCTTTTAGTGCCCATCCGTGAGGCGGGCGCGCTTCTGCCGCAGCTTGTGATCGGTGCCTGGATCGGGCGCTTGCGCTATCGCCGTCTGGTCTGGGCCGGGGGCAGCGCGCTTCAGGGGGCGGCGGCGGGCGGGATCGCGCTTGTGGCGCTGATGGTGTCCGGCTGGCTGGCGGGGGCGCTCATCTGTGCCTTGCTTGCCGTGCTGGCGCTGGCGCGCGCGGCCTGCTCGGTGAGCTACAAGGACGTGCTCGGCAAGACGATTGAACAGTCGCGGCGCGGCAGGGTGACGGGGCTTGCGGGGTCTGTTTCGGCGGCATTGGTGGTTGGTTTCGCCGGCTTGCTCATCGCGGGCACCTTGCGCAACGAGGCAGCGGTGATCGCGGCCATCGCGCTGGCCGCACTGGCGTGGTGTGCGGCAGCAGTGATTTTCGCGGGGATCGACGAAGCGGCGGGCACGCCCGAAAACATCACATCGTCAGGTGGTTATCTTGCCATCCTGCGCGAGGATGCGAACCTGCGCCGGTTCATTCTCGTGCGCGGACTTCTGGTCTCGACCGCGCTGGCCCCGCCTTTTTTCGTGCTTCTTGCCACCGAGGGGGCCGGGTTGAACCGCCTCGGCGCGATGCTGCTGGCCGCGTCGCTGGCGACGTTTCTCGGCTCCTATTTCTGGGGGCGGCTGGCGGATCGTGACAGCCGCCATGCCATGCTGGGCGCGGGATGCCTCGGGGCGGCGGCGATGGCGGCGGCAATTCTGCTCCACGTCGCCGGGAAGGCCGGGGGAATCCCGGTTGCGCTCTTCGTGCTGATGCTGGGCTGGAACGGGGTCAAGCAGGCGCGCACGATCTACCTTGTGGACATATCCGACGCGGATCTGCGCGCGCGCAACACCGCGCTCGCCAATACCGCGATCGGCATGATCCTGCTGCTGGCGGGCTTTCTGGGCGGGGCGCTGTCGGTTCTCGGGCCGGTGGCGGCGCTGGCGGGCTTTGCCGTCATGGCGCTGGCGGGCGGGCTGTTGGCGCTGACGCTGCGCCCTGTGGGCGGGGCGCGGTAAAACCGGTTTACGGGCGCGTGCGCCCCGGTGCATGATCAGGATCCGGAGGAGCCATGCCCGAACCAGAATTTTTCGAGACCGCCACGGGCCGCTGCCTGGCCTTTCACCGCACCGGCGGTGCGGGTCCGGGCGTCATCTTTCTCGGCGGATTCAAATCCGACATGGAGGGCACCAAGGCGCTCTGGCTTGAGGACCGGGCGCGCGAGCGGGGTCGTGCCTTTCTGCGGTTCGATTATTCGGGGCATGGCCAATCCTCGGGGGCGTTCACCGAAGGCTGTATCGGTGATTGGGCCGAAGATGCGCGCAGGGCGCTGGAGGGGCTGACCACGGGGCCGCAAATCCTTGTCGGGTCCTCCATGGGGGGCTGGATCGCGCTCTTGCTGGCGCGCGCCTTGCCGGACCGGGTGGCGGGGCTTGTGACCATCGCCGCCGCACCGGATTTCACCGAGGACTCGATGTGGGCCGGGTTCGACGCCGCACAGCGCGAGGCGTTGATGACCAAGGGACAGGTTGCGTTGCCGTCGGAGTATGGCGAGCCCTATGTCATCACCCGCCGCCTGATCGAGGAGGGGCGCGGGAATCTCGTGCTGCGCACGCCGCTCGCCCTGCCGTTTCCGGCGCGGTTCCTGCAAGGGACGGCGGACCGGGATGTGGATATGTCAGTCGCGCTGCGCCTGCTGGACCATGCAAAGGGGCCGGACATGCGCCTGACGCTGGTCAAGGGGGCCGACCACCGGTTTTCCGATCCCGACTGCCTCGCGCTCATCGGTGCGGCGGTGGACGAGGTCACGGCGCGGGCGACAAAGGCGTGATGCGCTGGATCGGGCGCGCGCTTCTTGCCCTTGCCGTCCTTGTCGCAGCGGGGCTTGTCCTTGCCCCGAAAGAGCCGCTCGAAATGCCACCCGCCTTCGAGCCGCGCCGCTTTGGCGAAGGCATCGGCGTCTATCTGGAGGCGATGGAATCGCGCTTTGACGACATCCGCCCCGACAGCCACAAGCGCGTGATCTGGGCGGGCGAGCAGGAGACGCGCACAGCCCTCTCCATCGTCTATTTTCACGGGTTTTCCGCGTCGTCACAGGAAATCCGGCCGGTGCCGGACCTGCTGGCGCAGGCCTTCGGTGCCAATCTCGTCTATACCCGGTTTCGCGGTCACGGGCGCGACAGTGACGCCATGGGAGAGGCGAGCGCCTCGGACTGGTTTGCCGATGCCGCCGAGGCGCTGGCGGTCGCGCGCGCGACTGGCGAACGGGTGGTGATCCTTGCCACATCGACCGGCGCGACGGTCGCGGCGGTGGCCTTGCAGGACCCGGCCTTGCGCGAACAGGTGGCGGGCGTCATTTTCGTGTCGCCCAATTTCGGGATCAACAATCCGCTGGCCCCGCTGCTGACATGGCCCGGTGCGCGTCACTGGCTGCCGCTTTTGGCAGGTGACCGCCGCAGCTTCGAGCCGCGCAACCCCGAACAGGCCGCCGAATGGACGACCGAATACCCGAGCATTGCCGTCTTTCCGATGGCGGCGCTGGTGGCCCATGCCCGCAGGCTCGATTTTTCCGCGATGACGCTGTCCGCGCTCTTCTATTATTCTGACGATGACCGGGTCGTGCGCCCCGATCTCACAGACAAGATCGTGGCCCGATGGGGCGGGCCGGTCACGCGCATCGCGCCCGATCTCGCGCCTGAGGACGATCCCTTTGCCCATGTCATCACCGGCGACATCATGTCACCCGGCACCACGGACGCGGCGGTGCAGGCCATGACCGAGTGGCTTGCGCCGATCCTCGCGCGATAGGGCTTGCCCTTGTCCGCGCGCAGGTGTCATGCTGATGGCCAAGGGGCGCAGATCCCCGAGGTATAGGCCATGTCGATGAGCAGTGATCCGGTTGTTTTTCTACCCGGCATGATGTGCGACGCGCGACTCTTTGCGCCGCAGATTGCCGATCTGAGCCGTGACACGGCCGTGACGGTCGCGCCGATCACCTGCGGCGAGCGGATCGAGGAAATCGCATCGAACCTGCTCGATCTCCTGCCCGCGCGATTTGCGCTGGCGGGGCTCTCGATGGGTGGCATTGTTGCCATGGAACTCCTGCGGCGAGCGCCGGAGCGCATCACCAAACTCGCGTTGATGGACACCAACCCGCTGGCCGAAACCCCGCAATCCGCCGCCGGATACGAGCCGTTTGTCGCCAAGCTGCGCGCAGGGCTGATGTCCGAGGCGGTGGCGATGATGCTGGGCGGAGATGTTCTGGCACCGGGGCCTGCGCGCGCCGAGGTGCTGGCGCTGGCCGCGCTGATGGCGCAGGGGCTGGGGGCGGAGGCCGTCATCCGCCAAGTGCGCGCGCTGCAACGGCGGCGGGATTATCAGGGCACTCTGAGGCGCTGCAAGGTGCCCACGCTGATCCTGTGCGGGGCCGAGGATCGGCTCACGCCGCCGCGCCGCCATGAATTCATGGCCGGGCTGATGCCCAATGCGCGGTTGGTCACCGTCGAGGGTGCCGGACACCTGCCCGTTCTGGAGCAGCCCCAGATCGTCATCGCCGCACTGCGCGGCTGGCTGGCGCAACCGCTCGTGCTGCAAAACCGGGTTCGCGCCTGACGGGTCAGGCGCGCGCGGTGTTGCGGTTGGCGGGTTGCGGTGCGGCCTTGGCCGCGTTCTGGTCGATGAAATCGAGCACCAGCGGGCGGATGTTGTTGCGCCACGACCGGCCCGCGAAGATACCGTAATGGCCCGCCTCCGGCTCGATGTAATTGGCCTTCATGTGATCGGGCACGCCGGTGCACATATCAAGCGCGGCGACGCATTGGCCGGGCGCGGAAATGTCGTCCTTGCCGCCCTCCACGGTCTTGATCGCGACACGGGTGATCTTGCCGATATCGACTCGGTGGCCGTCCACCACAAAGCGGTTCTGCGCGATTTCCAGCCCCTTGAACACACGTTCGACCGTCGAGAGGTAAAACTCGGCGGTCATGTCCATCACCGCCAGGTACTCGTCATAAAAGCGGTTATGGGCGTCGTTGTCGCTGGCCTCGCCCTGCGCCACGCGCACGATCTGATCGGTGAATGCCTTGGAGTGCCGCTCGGCGTTCATCGACATGAAGGAGGCGAGTTGCAGAAGGCCGGGATAGACCATGCGCCCGACACCCTTATGGGAAAAGCCGACACGCTGGATCATCATCTCTTCGAGCTGGCCCATGGTCACACGGCGACCAAAATCCGTCACGTCGGTGGCCGCCGCATCGGGATTGACCGGCCCGCCGATGAGAGTGAGGGTGCGCGGCTGCGCCTCGGGGTCAAGCTCTGCCAGATAGGCGGTGGCCGCCAGCGTCAGCGGCGCGGGCTGACAGACGGCGATCACGTTGATATCGGGACCGAGTGCCTTCATGAAATCGACAAGATAGAGGGTGTAATCCTCGATATCGAACTTGCCCTCGGAGACCGGGATATCGCGCGCGTTATGCCAGTCGGTGACATAGACCTCGCAATTGACGATCAGCGATTTGACGGTCGAGCGCAGCAGCGTGGCGTAATGACCCGACATGGGCGCGACCAGCAGGATCTTGCGCGGCTGTTCCGGGCGGCCCGAGACGTTGAAGTGAATGAGATCGCCGAACGGCCGAGAGACGACGGTCTCGATGTTCACCAGATGGTCGCGCCCGTCCTCGTGCGTAAAGGTGCGGATGCCCCAATCGGGCTTGGCCACCATGCGCTCGAACGTGCGTTCCGTGACCTGACCCCAGGCAGACATCCATTGAAAAGCAGGATTTGGCACCATGCTGAAAAGCGGATAGGATGCGAATGACAGCGCGGAGGCCCCCAGCCATTGGTTTGCATTGCGGAAAGATTCCATCAGGTCATAGGTTGCCATCTGGCGCATGATCGTCTCCTTGAGAGGGAGTGGGCGGAAAATTTACCGCGGTCGAGTCTCCGGCATGAGAACCGTATGCTGCATAGCAGAAATTGTTAAGGGGAAATGTAAAAAATGACAACCGAGACCGAAGTCGCAGGTAAAAATGTCGATAAGCTCAACGAAAACCTTGCGAAAGTCGAAGAGTTGTCGCAGCGCTTCATCAAGGCGCTGGCCTCACGCAATCCCGCGAATCCCACGCTAAGCGCCCCCTCGCAGGAGCTTTTCGTCAAGGCGGCCCAATCTTACTGGTCTGAAATGATTGAGAATCCGGGGCGGATTTACGAACAGCAACTGGAATACTGGGGCAAGTCCGTGCGCCATTTCCTGGATGCCCAACAGTTGTTGATCCGCGGCACCCCGGTCGAGGAGGAAGGGCCCGATCCTCTGGAAGGGGACAAGAGATTCGCCAACCCGCTGTGGAACAGCCACCCGTATTTCCGTTACATCAAGCAGCAATACGCCCTGAATTCACAGGCCATCGAACATGCCCTCGACGACATCGAGGAGGACCTGCCGCCCAAGGAGCGCAAGCGGCTCGATTATTTCGCCCGGCAGATCATCGACATGATGTCGCCCACCAACTTTCTGAGTACGAACCCCGACGCGCTTGAACGCGCCGTGGCGACCGAGGGCGAGAGCCTTGTGAAAGGGCTGGAGAACCTGATTGCCGATCTGGAGGCCAACAGCGGCGAACTGGTCGTGCGGCTGGCCGATGACCGCGCGTTCGTTCTGGGCGAGAACATCGCCACCACGCCCGGAGAGGTGGTCTATCGCAATCACATGATGGAACTGATCCAATATGCCCCCGCGACAGATGAGGTTCATGCCACGCCGATCGTGATCTTCCCGCCCTGGATCAACAAGTTCTACATTCTCGATCTCAAGCCCGAGAACAGCCTGATCAAATGGATCACCGAACAGGGCTACACGCTCTTCGTGGTCAGTTGGGTCAATGCCGATGCCAGCCATGCCGATATCGGCATGGATGATTACATCGAGGACGGGTTCCTGACCGCCATCCGGGAGGTCAAGGCGATCACCGGCGAGAAACAGGTCAATGCCGTGGGGTATTGCATCGCGGGCACGACGCTGCATCTCACCCTCGCGCTGATGGCCAAACGCGGCGACAAATCCGTGAAATCGGCCACCTTCTTCACCGCGCTCACCGATTTCTCGGAGCAGGGCGAATTCACCCCCTTCCTGCAGGACGATTTCATCGACGGTATCGAGAAAGAGGTCTCGGCGCAGGGCGTGCTGCGCTCCTTCATACTGGGACGCACCATGTCCTTCCTGCGGTCGCGCGATCTGATCTATCAACCCGCCGTGCGCCACTACATGATGGGCGAGGCCCCGCCCGCCTTCGATTTGCTCTACTGGAACGGTGACGGCTCCAACCTGCCGGGACGGATGACGGTGCAATATCTGCGCGGCCTGTGTCAGGGCAACGAATTCGTCGAGGGCGGGATCGAGCTTTGTGGCGAGCGGCTGCATGTCTCGGATGTGAAGGTGCCGCTGATGTCGGTCACTTGCGAAGGCGACCATATCGCGGCGTGGAAGGATTGCTATCGCGGCTTTCAGCAGACAGGTGCCAGGGACCGCACCTTCATCGTATCGGAATCCGGCCATATCGCGGGGATCGTCAACCCGCCCGCCAAGAAGAAATACGGCCACTACACCAATGACGACCTGAGCGGGAACGCCGATGCCTGGCTGGCGGGCGCGGCCCGGCACGAGGGCTCGTGGTGGCCGCGATGGGAGGCGTGGCTGGCCAAGCGCTCGGGCAAGATGATCCCCGCCCGCGACCCGGGCGATTCGGAGCACAAACCCCTCGCCCCGGCCCCCGGAACCTATGTCCGGAAAAAGGCAACCATCTGATCGCACGGATAAATCCGGACTCCATGACAGTTTTGCTGCACCGCAGAAAAAATCCTTGAAATGCTGCGGTGCAGCACGTATATTCCTCTCAGTTGCACAACACAGCGGATGCCCCGCTCCAACTGAAAGGACTACGATCATGACCAAGACCCAGGACTTCACCGCCGTGTTCAAAGATTTCCTCGGCGCGTTCCCGGTTGACACCAAGGCGTTCGAGGACTCCTTCAAGAACCAGGCCGCCCTGAACGAGAAGCTGTCGGGCGTTGCCCTTTCGGCTGCCGAGAAGTCGGCTGAAATCTCGAGCAAATGGACCAAGGAAACCCTGGCCAAGCTGGCCGAGATGTCCAAAGCCAAGACCGAGCCGGCCGACTACGCCAAGGCGATGACCGATTTCGCATCGGCCAATGCCGAAGTGGCCGCCGAGCACCTCGCCGCCTATGCCGAAGTCGCGAAAAAAGTGCAGGCCGAGACCGTCGAACTGCTTCTCGCCGCTGGCAAGAACATCCAGGAAGAAGCCGCCAGCGCCGTCAAGAAAGCCGCTGACGACGTGACCGCCGCGACCAAGAAAGCGACCACCGCCGCCAAGTAATCGGCCACGGTCGGAGTTGCCGGACTGTCCCATTCCCCTCCCAAGCGGGACAGGATCCGTGCAGGGCGAGCCAATGCGGCTCGCCCTTTCTTTTTGCCGCGCACGCAGCTAAGCTGCAATGCAGCGCTGCACACCCTGGGAGGGTTCCCTTTGGCCGATACGAAAAAACCGCTGCTGATCAAACGCTATGCCAGCCGCCGCCTCTACAATACCGAGACCTCGGATTACGTGACGCTCGAGGATATCGCCTCGTTCATCCGAGAAGGGCGCGAGGTTCAGATCATCGACCTCAAGTCAGGCGATGACCTGACACGTCAATACCTGCTCCAGATCATCGCCGAACACGAGAGCCGCGGCGAAAGCGTGCTGCCCATCAACGTGCTCACCGATCTGGTGCGCAGTTACACGACGCAGGCCACCAGCGTGGTGCCGGAATTCCTTGCCGCCAGCTTCGAGATGCTGCGCGACGGACAATCCAAGCTGCTCCAGAACATGACCAAGGCCAACCCGCTCGCCGCCATGCCGGGCATGGAGGCGATGCGCGCCCAGCAGGAGGCCTTCATGAAGGCGATGACGGGCGGCTTTGGCGGCCTGTCCGGGACCGGACCGAAGCAGGAGACCGGCGACGAAGGCGAAGATCTCGACTCGATCCGCAAGCAGCTTGCCGAATTGCAGGCCAAGCTGTCGAAAATCGACAAGTAGGCCGCGATGGCCGAGGGTCGGGGGCGGATCACCCTCTGGGGCATAGAGGTGTTCATGGCCGCCGCCGACGAGCGGTCCATTTCCGCTGCCGCCCGCCGTCTCGGGTCCAGCCCTTCGGCGGTGAGCCAGCAACTCACCAATCTCGAGGGTGCGGTGGGGGCCACGCTCCTGCAACGCAACGCGCGCCCGATCCGTCTCACGCCCGCAGGCGAGATCATGCACCGGCGGGCCCGCGCCATCCTCGACGAGGCGGCACAGGCCCGCGCCGAACTTGCCATGTCGCATCTCTCGACGCTGACGCGGTTCCGTCTCGGCACGATCGAGGATCTGGAGGCCGATGTGACACCGCATCTGCTCACCCATATGGCGGGCGATCTCAAGGGGTGTCAGTTCCTTCTGGAAACCGGGGCCAGCCATGACCTCTATGACCAGCTTGACGCGCGCGCGCTCGACATCATCGTGGCGTCAGAACTGGGCGACGGTGATGACTGGACCGAGGTGCATCCCGTCTTGCGCGAGTGTTTCGTTGTGGTCGCCCCCAAGGGCGCGATCCGCCCCGAACGCGAGCTTCTGCGCGAGTTGAAGCGCCTGCCGCTGATCCAGTATACGCAACGCCACTACATGGGCCGCCTCATCTCGGCGCATATGGCACGCGAGGGGCTGAGCCTGCCCTACCGGTTCGAACTGGACAGCTACCACTCCATCCTTGCGCTGGTGGGGCAGGGGGCGGGCTGGTCGGTCCTGACGCCCCTGGCGCTCATGCGGGCGCGCCGCTTTGCCGATCAGATCGACGTGATGGAACTGCCGCTGGCCCCCCTCACCCGCACGATCAGCGTGATCGCGCGCAAGGGCATCCTGCAGGACATGCCCGCACGGATCGCCGCGCGGCTCAAACCGGTGTTGCAGGAGGCCGTTGTCGCACCGGCCATCGCGCGCCATCCGTTCCTCGCCTCGGGGCTGACGCTGCTATGACCCGCGCCGCTCGGCAAAGAACCGCGTGAGCAGCGCCTCCGCTTCGCCCGCGCCGATCCCGTCATAGACCTCCGGCACGTGGTGACATTGCGGATGCGAAAACACCCGCGCCCCTTGCGCCACGCCGCCCGATTTCGGATCGCCCGCCCCGTAATAAAGCCGCGAGATCCGCGCAGCCGAGAGCGCCGCCGCGCACATCGCGCATGGCTCCAGCGTCACGTAAAGATCATGACCGGGCAAGCGTTCCGATCCGGCCGCCGCACAGGCCTGCCGCAGCGCGAGGATCTCCGCATGTGCCGTCGGATCGCTCAATTCCCGCGTCCGGTTGCCCGCCCGCGCCACGATTTCCCCCGAGGGCGCCACCACCACAGCCCCCACGGGCACCTCGCCGCGGCGGGCGGCGGCCAGCGCCTCGTCCAGCGCGGCGTGCATATGGCTGCGAAACACCATGTGGGCTTGTCGCCCGCGCGCGGCCCTTTCGCAAGCCCCGGCTTTGCGCTATGGCCGCGTCCATGAACAGCACCCCCCCAGAAGGCGAGCGTATCGCCAAGGTCATCGCCCGGTCGGGCCGCGCCAGCCGTCGCGAGGCCGAACGCCTCATCGCCGAGGGCCGCGTCACCGTGAACGGCGCGAAAATCACCTCGCCCGCGCTCAATGTCACCGCCGCCGATCAGATCGTGGTGGACGGGATTGCGCTTGCCGCGCCCGAACCCGCCCGCCTCTGGCTCTACCACAAGCCCAAGGGGCTCGTGACCACCAGCCGCGACGAAAAGGGCCGCCCCACCATCTATGACGACCTGCCCGGGGACATGCCCCGCGTGATCAGCGTCGGCCGGCTCGACCTCAATTCCGAGGGGCTGTTGCTGCTGACCAACGATGGCGAACTCAAACGGCGTCTGGAACTGCCTTCGACCGGCTGGCTGCGCCGCTACCGTGTGCGCGTCAACGGCACGCCGTCGGATGCCACATTCGAGCCATTGCGCAAGGGACTGACCCTCGACGGCGAGCGCTTCCAGCCGATGACCGTCACGCTCGACCGTCAGAAAGGCGCCAATGCCTGGGCCACGGTGTCCATCCGCGAGGGCAAGAACCGCGAGATCCGCCGCGCGATGGAGGCGCTGGGGCTGGTGGTCAACCGGCTCATCCGCCTTTCCTACGGCCCGTTTCAGCTCGGCAAGCTCGACCCCGGCGCGGTCGAGGAAATCCGCGCCCGCGTGCTGCGCGACCAGCTTGGCCTCACCGCCCCCGACGCGCCCGCGCCGCTCAAGCCCAAACCCAAACCGCAGCGCAGCCGCCGCCCGCGCGCCTGATTTCTTCTGGCCTGAAATATCCCGGGGGTGTGGGGGCTGGCCCCCACTTGACCCTGCGTGTGGGGGCTGGCCCCCACTTGACCCTGCGTGTGGGGGCTGGCCCCCACTTTACCATGCGTGTGGGGGCTGGCCCCCACGCCGCGCTCAGAGGTCAATCGCCGCCATCACCTCCGGCTCGATCACCTCGACCCCCGGCAAGGCCGCCACCAGCGCTGCCGCCGATTGTTCGAGGATCGGGAAGGTGCGGTAATGGCACGGGATCACCACCTTGAAATCGAAAAAGGTCCTGGCGGCATAGGCGGCACGCGCCATGTCCATTGTAAAATGCCCGCCCGCGCAGAGGATGCCGATATCGGGCGCGTGCAGGGCGTTGAACACGCCCATATCGGCCATCACGTCGGTGTCGCCCGAGAGATAGATCACCCGGCCTTCCCCGGCGACCATGTAGCCGCATTCGCTGCCCGTCACCTGTGGGCCGTCGGGCGTGGCGATCGAGGTGGAGTGCGTCGCGTGCACCATCGTCACCTTGACGCCAGCCAGATCGACCGTGCCACCCTTGTTGAAGCCCACGGTCTCGATCCCCTCCCTTTCGGCCCAGAAGGACATGAGGTCGTATTGCCCCACCACCGGCACGCCCAGCCGTTTGGCCAGCGGCAGCACATCGGCCACATGGTCGAAATGCGCATGCGTCAGCAGGATATGCGTGGCCCCTTCGGTTGCCGCCGCGTGGCTGTCCTCGGGCAGCATCGGATTGCCGTTGAGCCACGGATCAACAAGCAGGACCTGCCCGCCGATCTCGAGGCGGAACGAACTGTGGCCAAGCCAGATTATGCGCATTTGGGTCTCCCTTCCCCTTGTGTCGCGCATAGCCTAGCAGAGCTGTTGTCGTTGAAAACCCCCGCCCGCTTGCCTCTGCCGCGCCGCGCGGGTAAACGCATTCCGACCCGATCATGGAGCGCTGCATGTCCATCGACACCACAACCGCCGCCCGCGTGGCCAAGCTTGCGCGCATCCGCGTGGATGAGGCAGCACTTCCCGCGCTTGCGCAGGAATTCAACACCATTCTCGGCTTCATCGAGCAGTTGAACGAGGTTGATGTGACCGGCGTCGAGCCGATGACCTCCGTCACGCCGATGCGTCTCAAGCGCCGCGCCGATGTGGTGACGGATGGCGACCGGCAGGCCGCGATCCTGTCGAATGCGCCGGATGCGCGAGAGGGCTTCTTTGCCGTGCCGAAAGTGGTGGAATGAGCATGACCGATCTCAACACGCTGACCATTGCGGGCGCGCGCGACGCGCTGCGAAAGGGCGAGGTGACGAGCCTTGATCTGACCGAGGCGTGCCTCAAGGCCATCGAGGGAGCGGGCGCGCTGGGTGCCTTTGTCCACCACACACCGGATCTGGCGCGCGATCAGGCACGGGCGGCGGATGCGCGGCTCAAAGCGGGCGACGCGCCCGCGATGTGCGGGATTCCCCTCGGGATCAAGGATCTTTTCTGCACCAAAGGCGTGCCAAGTCAGGCGGCCAGCCGCATCCTGCAAGGGTTCAAACCGGAATACGAATCGACCGTCACCCAGAACCTCTTTGACGCAGGCGCGGTGATGCTGGGCAAGCTCAACATGGACGAATTCGCCATGGGGTCGTCGAACGAGACCTCGTGCTACGGCAATGTGGTCAACCCGTGGCGGCGCGGCAATGACGCCACGCCGCTCACGCCCGGCGGCTCATCGGGCGGTTCGGCCAGCGCCGTGGCCGCCGATCTCTGCCTTGCGGCGACCGGCACCGATACCGGCGGCTCGATCCGCCAACCAGCGGCCTTTGCAGGCATCACCGGCATCAAACCCACCTATGGCCGCTGCTCGCGCTGGGGCATTGTCGCCTTTGCCTCGTCGCTCGATCAGGCCGGTCCGATGACCAAATCGGTGCGCGACGCGGCGATCATGCTGGGGGCAATGTGCGGGCACGATCCCAAGGACAGCACCTCCGCCGATCTGCCCGTGCCGGATTTCGAGGCGATGCTGTCGGGCGACATTCGCGGCAAGGTGATCGGAATTCCGAAGGAATACCGAATGGACGGTATGCCCGCCGAGATCGAAACGCTCTGGTCCGAGGGTGCGGCGATGCTGCGCGACGCGGGCGCGGAGATTCGCGATATCAGCCTGCCGCATACCAGATACGCGCTGCCCGCCTATTACGTGATCGCGCCTGCCGAGGCCTCAAGCAATCTCGCGCGCTATGACGGGGTGCGCTATGGCCACCGCGCGAAGCTGGCGCAGGGCGACGGCATCACCGAGATGTATGAAAAGACCCGCGCCGAGGGCTTCGGGCCGGAGGTGCAGCGGCGCGTGATGGTCGGCACCTATGTGCTCTCGGCCGGGTTCTACGACGCCTATTACAACCGCGCGCGCCGCGTGCGCACGCTCATCAAGCGCGATTTCGAGGAGGTGTTCTCCGCCGGGGTCGATGCGATCCTGACGCCCGCCACGCCCTCGGCGGCCTTTGGTCTGGGCGAGATGGCAGAGGCCGATCCGGTGCAGATGTATCTCAACGACGTGTTCACCGTGACGGTGAACCTTGCGGGTCTTCCCGGCATCTCGGTGCCTGCGGGTCTGGACCGGCAGGGGCTTCCGCTTGGCCTGCAACTGATCGGTCGGCCTTGGGAAGAGGGCGATCTGCTCAACACCGCCTATGCGCTGGAGCGTGCGGCGGGGTTTGTGGCCAAGCCCGCGAAATGGTGGTAAGCCCAGTCCTGTCGGGTCGTTTTTAGGAAGTCGTCCATGCGCTCTCTCTCTCTTGTCGGTGTTCTTGCGGTGCTGGCCGCCTGTTCCCCTGCGATCCCCGATAGCGGCCCGGCCGTGGACCCCGGAGCCGGCGTGGGTTTCGGCAATTATCAGGATTATCAGCGCCAGAAGGCCGAGCGCGAGGCGGCGCTTGCGGGCGCGGCCCTGCCGCCGCCCAATGCGGTGTCCTCCGAACCGCTGGGCACCAGCGCAGCCCCGGCGAGCGAGGCCGAGCGCCTGGCCGCCGACACCCGCGCCGCCCTCGGGGTCGATCCCGCAACGGGCCGCGAGATAGTGCAGGCCAGCCCCTCGAACCCGCCGCCTGCGGTGACCAACGCGGTGGGGATCTCGCAGGAGAATAGTTTCGACGCGGTCGGATCGGAACGCTCGATCGAGCAGGACGCGGCCCGGATCGCACAAAATCGCGCGCAATATCAGGTGGTTCAACCCGAGGCGATCGGCCCGCGCCCCGGCGATGTCGGCCCCAATGTCGTGGCCTATGCGCTGGCCACCAACCACCCGCGCGGCACCCAGATCTATCGCCGCGTCGGTGTCAATCTGCAAGCCAAGGCCGAGCGGGCCTGCCGCAGCTATCCGTCGCCCGATCAGGCACAACTCGACTTTCTGAGCCGGGGCGGGCCGGAGCGCGACCGTCTGGGGCTGGACCCCGATGGCGACGGCTATGCCTGTGACTGGGATCCAGCGCCGTTCCGCCGCGCGGTGCAGAACTGAGCGTGACGGAGGGGATGACGGGGGCGGTCCAAACCCGCCCCTCGCCCAACCACGGCCCGCGCCGCGATGGCGCGCGCCCCGACCTGATCGTGCTGCATTACACCGCGATGACGAACGCCGAGGCCGCGCTCGAGCGGCTTTGTGATCCTGGGGCGGAGGTCTCGGCGCATTACCTGATCGCCGAAACCGGCACGATCTGGCACCTGGTGCCCGAAAACCTGCGCGCCTGGCACGCCGGGGCCGGGCGATGGGGCCGGGTGCGCGATGTCAATTCGCGCTCCATCGGGATCGAGCTGGCCAATACCGGCGCGCACCCCTTTCCCGCGCCGCAAATGTCGGCGCTGCGCGCGCTGATGGCCGGGATCATGGCGCGTTGGTCCATTCCTCCCGCCCGCGTCATCGCCCATTCCGACATGGCACCGCTGCGCAAATCCGATCCGGGACCGCGCTTTGATTGGCGCGGGCTGGCGCGTGACGGGCTGACGGTCTGGTCGGATGCCATGGGCCAGGCATGCAATATGGGTGCGTTCCTGCGCGACGCCGGACGGTTTGGCTATGACATTGGCGACAACGCGCCCGAGACCGTGCTCAATGCCTTTCGCCTGCGCTTTCGGCCCTCGGCGCGCGGCCCGCTCGACAGCACCGATTGCGCGCGCATGGCCGATCTGGCCGCGCGCTTTCCCGTTGACCGGACAACGCCGACCGCCTAAGTCGGGCAACGCGCGGAGGGCTGGATGGCCGCGACACGCCCGTGAGGGAGTGGCGAGGAAAGTCCGGACTCCACAAGACAACGGTGCCGGGTAACGCCCGGCCGGGGCAACCCGAGGGAAAGCGCCACAGAGAAGAGACCGCCCAGCGGGCCCGGCCTTGCCGACGCGGCTGGGTAAGGGTGAAACGGTGGGGTAAGAGCCCACCGCGGGACGGGCAACCGGACCGGCATGGCAAGCCCCACCGGGAGCAATGCCGAATAGGGACCGCGCGCGGGGCACAGGTCGGGCAACCGATACCGCCCGCAGGCCATGTCTTGGCCCGGCGGTCCGGGTAGGCAGCCAGAGGCGCGCGGGCAACCGCGCGTCAAGACGAATGGTCATCCAGGGAGGGTCTCCTCCTGGACAAAATCCGGCTTACAGGCCCTCCGCGCGCTCTTTTCATTTCTGCCGGGGGGATTAGAACCAAGGCCATGCCGTATCAGTGGAGCGCCCCGCCGCAAGGGGCTCAGGACGACATCACGCTTACCCTCTGGCCGCACCGCTCTTTGCCGCGGCGGGGCTTTGCGGGGTTTGTGCTGGCCACCTTCGTGCTGATCTGTATTCCGCTCTTGCCGCTCTTGGGCACGGTCGTGCTGTGGGGGTTGCTGCCGTTTTTGCTTCTTGCCGTCGGCGGCATCTGGTGGGCGCTTGAGGCCACCTATCGCAGCGCGCGGCTGAACGAGGTGCTGACACTCGGCCCTGATGAGGTGCATCTGCGGCGCGTGGAGGCCAGGGGCGAGGCGCGCGAATGGCAGTGCAACCGCTATTGGACGCGGGTGACACTGCATGTCACGGGCGGGCCGGTGGCGCATTACGTGACGCTTGCGGGCAATGGCCGCGAGGTCGAGATCGGCGCGTTTCTCTCGGAGGACGAGCGCAAGGCGCTCTATGCCGATTTGTGCAGGGCGCTGCCCGTGGTGCCACAAGCGGGTTGACGCTTCCTCCGGTCAGTACGGAACGGTAAAGAACCCGGCACGGGGGCCGGGTCCTTTATGTGGCGCCCGTGGTTCAGCGTTTCTCGATATCCACGTAATCGCGCAGCGTCGCGCCCTGATAGAGCTGGCGCGGGCGGCCGATCTTCATTTGCGGATCGGCGATCATCTCTTTCCACTGCGAAATCCAGCCGATCGTGCGCGAGACGGCAAAGATCGGCGTGAACATCGATGTGGGGAACCCCATCGCTTCGAGGATGATGCCCGAGTAGAAATCCACGTTCGGGAAGAGCTTCTTGTCGGCGAAATAGGGGTCGGCCAGCGCCTGTGCCTCCAACTCCTTGGCGACCTGAAGGATCGGGTTGTTCTCGACCCCCAGAAGCTCCAGCACCTCATCGGCGGATTGCTTCATCACCTTCGCGCGCGGATCGAAGTTCTTGTAGACGCGATGGCCAAAGCCCATCAGGCGGAACGGATCGTCCTTGTCCTTGGCGCGCGCGATGAATTCGGGGATGCGGTCGGGCGTGCCGATCTCGCGCAGCATCTCAAGGCACGCCTGGTTGGCGCCGCCATGCGCGGGCCCCCAGAGGCAGGCGATGCCCGCCGCGATGCAGGCAAACGGGTTGGCCCCCGACGACGACGCCAGCCGCACCGTCGAGGTCGAGGCGTTCTGCTCGTGATCGGCATGCAGGGTAAAGATCCGGTCCATCGCGCGGCTCAGGATCGGGTTGACCTCGTAATCCTCGGCGGGCACGGCAAAGCACATGCGCAGGAAATTCGACGCGTAGTCGAGATCGTTGCGCGGGTAGACGAAGGGCTGTCCAACCGAATACTTGAACGCCCAGGCCGCGATGGTCGGCATCTTGGCGATGAGCCGGATCGACGCCACCTCGCGCTGCCATTCGTCGCGCACATCGGTGCTGTCATGGTAGAAGGCCGACATCGCGCCCACCACGCCCACCATGATCGCCATCGGATGTGCATCCCGGCGGAACCCGCGGAAGAAATACTGCATCTGCTCATGCAGCATGGTGTGATTGGTCACACGGGCTTCGAAATCCTCAAGCTCGGCGGGCGAGGGCAATTCGCCGTAAAGCAGCAAATAGCAGACTTCGAGGAAATGCGATTTCTCGGCCAGTTGGTCGATGGGATAACCGCGATGCAGAAGCTCGCCCTTGTCGCCGTCGATGAAGGTGATGGTGCTGTCGCAACTCGCCGTCGAGGTGAAGCCCGGATCGTAGGTGAACACCCCGGCAGTGCCATAGAGCTTGCGGATGTCGATCACGTCCGGCCCTGCGGTCGGTGAGAAGATCGGCAAGTCATAGGTCTTGCCGTCGATTTCCAGCTTTGCGGATCTTTTCTCGTCAGACATCAGGGGTCCTCCCTTGCAGCGACCGAAAGCGCGCGGAGTGCGCCCCGGACCGGGTAAGTGTCATGCCTGCCCGAGGATCAATCCCCGACGCAGGCGGCATCGGTCAGCCGGGCGGTGGTTTCGTCCCGCCCAAGGACCAGCATCATGTCGAACACGCTCGGTGTCGCGGTGCGGCCCGCGAGCGCGGCCCGCAGAGGGCCGGCAAGCTTGCCGAACTTCATTCCATGGTCTTCGGCGAATTGGGTTACCAATTCCTCAATACCGTCACGCGTCCACGTAGCATTTTGCAACTGCGGCGTCAATTCTTTCAGTATACCACGGGATACATCACCGAGATGCGCCGCCGCCGCCGCGTCCGGCACGACGGGGCGCTCGGCAAGAATAAAGGTCGCTTTGTCAAGAAGTTCGGGGAATGTCTTGGCGCGCTCCTTCAGACAATACAGGCCCCGTTCCAGCAAGGACATCTTGGCGTCGGAGAGCGGCGGCTGATCGGTCGCAGCGAGGAATCCCCGCAATTCATGCAGCAGTGCAGCATCCGCCATCGCCGCGATATGCTGGCCGCAGAGATTCTCGAGCTTCTTGAAGTCGAGTCGCGCGGGCGATTTGCCGATTCCGGTGATGTCGAACCACGCCTGCGCTTCGGCATCGCCAAAGAACTCGTCATCGCCATGGCTCCAGCCAAGCCGCGCAAGGTAATTGCGCATCCCCGCCGCCGGATAGCCCATCTTCTGGTATTCCTCGACACCAAGAGCGCCGTGGCGCTTGCTGAGCTTCTTTCCGTCGGGGCCGTGAATGAGCGGGATATGCGCATAAACAGGCAGCGGCCAGCCCATGGCCTGATAGATCATCATCTGGCGCGCGGCATTGTTGAGGTGATCGTCGCCCCGGATCACATGCGTCACGCCCATATCGTGGTCATCCACCGCCACCGCCAGCATATAGACCGGAGTGCCATCGCTGCGTAACAGCACCATGTCATCAAGCTGGTCGTTGCGGATGGTGACATCGCCCTGCACCACATCGCGGATCACCGTTGCGCCTTCAAGCGGGGCCTTGATGCGGATCACGAAGGGCGCGTCGGGATGGGTGGCGGGATCGGCGTCACGCCAGGGACTGCGAAAGAGGGTCGAGCGGCCCTCGGCGCGGGCCGCCTCGCGGAAGCCCTCGATTTCCTCCTGCGTGGCAAAGCATTTATAGGCATTGCCCGCCGTCAGAAGCTGATGCGCCACCTCGGCATGGCGGGGGGCGCGGGCAAACTGGCTCACCGCCTCGCCATCATGGTCAAGCCCCAGCCAGGCCAGCCCGTCGAGAATCGCGCGGCTCGCCTCGGGGGTGGAGCGGGCGCGGTCGGTATCCTCGATCCGAAGCAGGAATTTGCCGCCGCGCCCCCGCGCATAGAGCCAGTTGAAGAGGGCCGTGCGCGCGCCCCCGATATGCAGATACCCGGTGGGCGAGGGGGCAAAACGGGTCACGACCTGTTGCGACATGGGCAAGCTTAACCTTTTGGTAAGGATCATCGGGTGAGAATGCGCTCTGTGTATCGGCCCGCCGGGAGGGTGACAAGTGCGGCGCACCGCAGAGGGGATCGCGGCTGTCTGGCTCGCGCAGAGGGGGGCGCTCTTTCCATGGGTGCCGGTGCTGCTTTCGGTTGGGGTGGGCGGATATTTCGCCCTGTCACAAGAGCCGCCTGTCGCTGTGCTGGCGGTCTCGGGCGGGCTTGGCGCGGTGCTTCTCATGCTGGCGCTCTGGCGCGGGCGGGAATGGTCCGGGCCTCTGGGCGTGGCAGGGGCGAGCCTGCTCATCGGGTTTGCCATCGCCGGCGCGCGGGCGCACTGGGTCGCGGGGCCGGTGCTTGGCTGGCGGTATTACGGGCCGGTCGAGGGGCGGATCGTGGGGATCGACCGGTCCGCGTCGGACGCGTTGCGCCTCACGCTTGACCGGGTGGTGTTGTCGCGGGTCGATCCGGTCCGTGTGCCGCACCGCGTGCGCGTCTCGCTCCATGACACGGGTGGGGTGGCGCCGATGGCCGGCTTGCGGGTGATGACCACGGCACATCTGGCCCCGCCTTCGGGACCGGTCGAGCCGGGCGGCTTCGACTTTCGCCGCCACGTCTGGTTTCAGGGAGTGGGCGCTGTCGGCTATGCCCGTGTGCCGCTGCTGGCGGTGGAAGAGCCGGAAGGCGGGCCGCGCGTTTTCGCGGCACGCATGGCGCTGGCCGATCATGTGCGCGCGCGGATGCCTGGGCAGGTCGGTGCCTTTGCCGCCGCGATCATGACGGGCGATCGTTCAGGCTTGTCGCAGGAGACGCTGGCGGCGATGCGCATTTCGAACCTTGCGCATCTGCTGGCGATTTCGGGTTTGCATATGGGCCTTGTGGCGGGCTTTGTCTTTGCCGCCACGCGTCTGGCGCTTGCGGCGATCCCGCGTCTTGCCCTGCGCTGGCCGGTCAAGAAACTCGCCGCCGCCGTCGCTGTCCTCGCAGGTGCGGGCTATCTTGCGCTGTCGGGCGGCAATGTGGCGACCGAGCGCGCCTTTGTCATGGTCTCGGTGATGCTGGTGGCGGTGATGCTGGAGCGACGCGCGCTCAGCCTGCGGGCGGTGGCCGTCGCGGCCGTGATCCTGCTCTGCCTGCGGCCTGAGGCGCTGCTTGGGCCGGGCTTTCAGATGTCCTTTGCCGCGACCGTGGCGCTGGTGGCGGTGTTCGGGTGGTTGAGGGATGCGCGCGTGCCCCTTGGGCCGCGCTGGCTGCGGCCCGTGCTGGCGGTGGTGATCTCCTCGGCGGTGGCAGGGGCGGCGACCGCTCCGGTGGCCGCCGCGCATTTCAATCAGATGGCGCAATACGGTCTTCTGGCCAATTTGCTGAGCGTGCCGCTCATGGGGGTGCTGGTCATGCCCGCCGCGGTGGTCGCCGCGTTGCTGATGCCCCTCGGTCTCGATTGGGTGCCGCTCTGGGTGATGGAGCAGGGGCTGCGCTGGATCCTTCATGTGTCGAACCGGGTGGCGGGGCTGGACGGTGCCCGCATCGCGGTGGTGGCACCGGGGCCATGGGTCCTGCCGCTGATGGCGTTTGGTGCGCTGACGGTCGTTCTGTGGCAGGGGCGCGGGCGCATTCTCGGCCTTTTGCCGGTGCTGGTCGCTGTCTGGCTCTGGTCCGGGGCAGAACGCCCGCGTCTTCTGGTGTCGGACACGGGCACTCTTGTGGGGGTGATGACCGCCGAAGGGCGCGCGCTCAACACGGCGCGTGGCGGCGGCTTTATTGCCGGGAACTGGCTTGAGAACGATGGTGACGCCGCGGATCAGTCAGAGGCCCATGCCCGCTGGCGCAACGACATGCTCGATCCTCTTGGCGTGGTGCTGGTCTCGGGCAAGGCGGCAGCACGCGCGCCGCGCGACTGTGGCGGGGCCGACTTCGTGATCTTCACGACAGATCCGGAAAATCCCCCCATCGGCCCCTGTCAGGTGATCGCGCCGGAAACGTTGCGCCGCTCAGGCGCGCTCGCCCTCGTGGAAAAGGCGGGTGCGCTGCATCTGCAAAGCGCCGCCGACATCACCGGACAGCGCCTGTGGTCGCCTCAATAGCTGCGGATAAGACCGACAAGACGACCCTGAACACGCACCATGTCCTCGGGCAGGACGCGGGTTTCATAGGCCGGGTTCGCGGCCTCGAGCGCGATGGCGTTGCCGCGCCGGAAGAAGCGTTTGAGCGTTGCCTCCTGATCCTCGATCAGCGCCACGACGATATCGCCGTTATCGGCCACTGCGGTTTCGCGGATGATGACCACGTCGCCGTCGTTGATCCCGGCCTCGATCATCGAATCGCCTTTGACCTCGAGCGCGTAATGCGTGCCGCGTCCCGCAACCATATCACCGGGAACGGCGACGGTGTGGCTGACATGGGCGATGGCCTCGATCGGGACCCCGGCAGCAATGCGCCCCATGACCGGCAGCGTCACCGCTGTCGCCGTCTCGACAGGCAGAGCATTGGCCGGTTGCGGCGCGCTCGGGCGATCGCCCTCGATCACGCGCGGGGTAAAGCCCGTGGCCGCGCCGCCAAGCGCCTCGGGCAGTTTTACGATTTCGAGCGCGCGGGCGCGATGCGCCAGACGACGAATAAAGCCCCGCTCCTCCAACGCCGTGATAAGACGGTGGATGCCCGATTTCGACCGCAGGTCCAGCGCCTCGCGCATTTCATCGAAACTGGGCGGCACGCCATCGCGCTGCACCCGTTTCTGAATGAACTCCAGCAAATCGAGCTGTTTTTTCGTCAGCATCTCGCCGCCCTCGCAATAAATTCTCTTTTGTTCTATTCTCGTTCTCTCTTTGTGTCAATCCGAACGTGAAGTGTTGAGACCAAAAGGGCATGGTGGAAGGCCTTTGGCGATGCAGCGTGACGATCTATTCCGAAGTAAATTACAGTCTATATTGTAGCATCCAATTTTCGGAAAACGGGGCGTTAAACACGCCTATAATGCCCTCTTGATCTGCCACAGGTTCCAACCCACCACGCCCCAGATGCCGACAGCGATCACGGCCACGGGCAGGACCGTTCCGGACCACCAATGCAGGCCTGCCGCGATGCCGACAGCGGCGAGGATGCGTGGCACCCACCACCATCTGCCAAGCCGCGCCTGCATCCAGCGCCAGAGCGGGTGCGCCCCGGTCACGCCGCGATTGAGGAATGCCCGCGTGGTCAGCACGTCTCCCAATTGCGCCAACCCGAAGACCACCCAGACGAGGATTTCAAGCGCGCTCATGCCATCGCCCCGAACCGCTCGGGAGGGGTGTAGCTGTCACATCCCGGAAGCTAGTATGGCTGCTTCCTGAACAACTGCGGCTTGAGTTTGTGCCAGTCTTTCATCGCCTGCAAGGGCGACTTGCTGCCCAGGGCTGATTGCGGGAGCTTCTGGTTATAGAGCCAGACATAGCGGTTCAGCGTGGTTTCCAGTTCCTCACCAGATCGGAAGTGGTGGCTTTGCAGCACCTCCTCGATCCGACCGTTGAAGCGTTCAACCATGCCGTTGGTTTGCGGCGACTTGGGCGGGGTCAGGCGATGCTCGATACCAAGTTCGGTGCAGAGCTTGTCGAACTCGTGATCGCCGGTTGCGGCGCGCTTGCGCAGGCCGAACAGGCGATCGGTGAACTCCTTGCCGTTGTCGGTCAGGATGGTGCGGATGCGGATCGGGCAGGCGCGCTCCAGGTCGCGCAGGAAGCGCCGCGCATTGGCCGCCGTCTTTGCCTTGAAGATGCGGATGAAGACCCAGCGGGTCGCGCGGTCGATGGCGACGAACAGATAACGCCGTGAGGTTTCATCAGCCATTTGAGGCAGATACTTCACGTCGATGTGGAGATAACCGGGCTCGTAAGCCTTGAAGCCACTGTGTTTCGGCCGCCCCGAGCGCGCGGCCCTCGCCATCGCGCCGCCATTGCGAGGCCATCGCCAGAAACCAGCGCAGCGCGGGGGCACACCAGGCGAACACCTCGATCCCGTCCTCTCTGGCCGCGCCCTGGGCGGCCTTGACCATCGCATCGATCTGCGCCGGGCCAAGGCCGAAGGCCGCCATCTCGGCGCGAAACCTGTCGGGACCGGCGGCGGGGGTCGATTGCCTCAGCATCGCCTCCGCCGCCATGGTCAGTTTTTTGTCTCGATCCCCGCCGTCGCGCGCTGTTAGGCCCCGGCCAGCCCCAGCGCGATATAGCCGTAGCCCATCAGCTGCTCGCGCGCCGTCTCGGAGAAGGGCACGGGCTGGCCGTCGATATCGGTGATCCCCTCCCAGTCGAGCCAGAGCTGGCCAGCGCCTGACGCTCCTCCTCCGGCAGGATCAGGAACTTGGCGCGAAAGCTCTGCACCTCGATCCCGTCCTCGCCGGGGGCGTTGACCTTGACCGTCGCCCAGGTCACCGGTCGCGGGGTGAAGCGGAAAGCGGTCATTGGGCGGTGATCCTGAATTCGTTGGTGGCGTCATCGCGCAGGTAGAGCAGATCGAACGTGGCGGTGACCTCGTTGCCCGCCGCGCCCTCGCGCGCCGCGCGCGCCATGTCCCGCGCGCCCGCGACCGAGCGATAAAGTCCCGCCGCCTCGATCCGGGCGATGATGGGGGCGAGCTGCAGGACCGGCGCGCTCATTGGAACGCCCCGCCGAAATAGGCCTCGACCGTGGACGCGATATCGGCCTCGTCGCCCGCGTCGAAGCCCAGAAAGGGCCGCGCCGGGATCTCGACCTGATCGACCATGATGAACTGGCCGTTGGGCAGGAAGAACGCGAGCTTGGCCGCCGCGTCGCTCTTGTCCAGCGGCTCGATGAACGCGCCGAACTGGTGGGTGGCGGCACAGGGTTCGTTGCTGCCTACCTCGACCGATCGTGCCCCGGCCTCTCGCGTGATGCCTCTCTGCAACTGGCCAGTATCCACCACCTCGGTGTCGGGCACCGTGAACATCTGATCGGGCGGGAAATACGTCCACTTGAACTCAGGCGACATGACCGGCACGCGCGGCATCACCTGATCGGCGATGAAGGCAACATCCGGGTTGCGGTAGTTGACGGCAATCGCGGTCAGGACCGGATCGACGACAAGGGGGGTGGGGGTGCTCATGGAAGGGCTCCTTCAGGATCAGGTCACGGAATGACGGGCGATGGCCACGTCGATGATGTCGCCATCCGACCAGGTCGACAGCGCGTAGGCGATGGCCTCGGGGAGTGTCATGAACTCTGTGTAACTGGTCCGGGCCATGCGGGTTTCAGTTACGGTCACGCGTTGAAGCGTTCGTCGAACATGATAGCGAATTGATTGCGGGCGGCAAACCATTCTCGGACATTCCGGCCTCCTTTCTCGAAGTTGCGGATGGCCAGGTAGATCAGCTTTGTCGCGGCTTCTTCGGTTGGGAATGAGCCGCGGGTCTTGATGGATTTGCGGATCACACGGTTCAGGCTTTCGATAGCATTGGTCGTGTAGATGATCTTGCGGATCGCCGGATCGAAGGCGAAGAACGGGATCACCTCCTGCCACGCTCGCCGCCATGCCGGAGCGATTGAGGCATATTTTCCGGCCCATTTCTCTTCAAATGCATCCAGTTCCGCGGCCGCCAGATCGGCT